>JAGOQT010000043.1 GCA_018007255.1 Phycisphaerae bacterium
GGTCTGGTCCTACCGGGGCTCGCTTCGCAGCGGGCTCGGCCTGTGGATGGCCTTTGCCCTCAAGCTCCTGGCCGTAGGGGTCCTGGCCCTGTGCCTGGTCGAGCCGCTCTGGAGCGGCAGACGTGTGAAGTCGGGCGCCAACCTCTTTCTGGTCGTGGCGGACAACAGCCGCAGCATGGCCGTTTCAGACCGCGGTGTGGCTCAGACCCGGGGGCAGGTCCTCAGGTCCGCGCTGCAAACCCATCCCGAATCCTGGCTCGCCCGCCTGGGTGAGACCTACCAAGTCAGGCAGTATGTCCTGGACTCCCGGCTCCGCAGGACGGCGGACTTCTCGGAACTGGCCTTTGACGGCAAGGCCTCTAACATGGGGACGGCCCTGCGGACCCTGGCTGAGCGGTACCGGGGCAGGCCCGTGGCCGGTGTGCTCCTGATGACCGATGGGATCGCCACGGACGGGGACGGTGCGCCCGCCGACCTGTCCGGTCTTGCGCCGATATACCCGGTTCCGATCGGGGGGGACGAGCCGAGCAAGGACGTCGCGGTCCGCGGCGTATCCGTGACCCAGACCGCCTTCGAGGACGCCCCGGTCTTGATCCAGGCCGAGGTGGAGGCGGTCGGGTGTGCGGGCAGGACCCTCGCGGTTCGGCTTACGGACGAGGCGGGCGTGCAGGTGGAGGGCCAGGAGGTCCGCATCCGCAGCGACGACGAGAAGCAGGTCTTTCGGTTCCGCCTCCGCCCCGACCGGACGGGTGTGCTCTTCTACCGGATCCAGGCCACGGATGTGCAGACCGGCCCCGCGGATCAGGCCGAGGCCACGCTAGCCAACAACGACCGCACCGTGGTGGTGGACCGCGGCGGGGGGCCGTACCGCATCCTGTATGTGGCGGGAAGGCCGAACTGGGAATACAAGTTCCTCCAGCGGGTCATCCGCGACGAGGAGCAGGTCCAGCTCGTGGGCCTGCTCCGCGTGGCCAAACGGGAGCCGAAGTACGACTGGCGGGGGCGCAGGGGCGAGCAGACCAACCCCCTGTATCGCGGGTACGACGTGAAGGAGGCGGACCAGGCGGAGTCCTATGACCAGCCCGTCCTGGTCCGCTTGAACACCCTTGACGAGGCGGAGCTGCGGGATGGATTTCCCAAGACCGCAGGGGAGTTGTTCAGGTATCACGCGATCCTCCTGGACGACGTGGAGGCGGAGTTCTTCACCCGGGACCAGATGGACCTGATCCGCCGCTTTGTGGCCGAGCGGGGCGGGGGTCTGATGATGCTGGGCGGCAGGGAGTCCTTCGTCCAAGGCGGATACGAGCGGACGCCGATCGGGGCCCTCTTGCCCGTGGGCCTGGATCGGGCCGAGCCGGGCCGGATGCTCTCCTCCTCCCTCCAGGTCCAGCTGACCCGCGAGGGTTGGCTGGAGCCCTGGGTCCGCCTGCGGGACCAAGAGCAGGCCGAGCGGGAGCGGCTGGCCAGGATGCCGACGTTCCAAGTCTTTAATCGGGTGCGGGGCCCCAGGCCCGGGGCCAGCGTTCTGGCCACGGTGGGGGACGAGCAGACCGGCGTCTTCCCGGCCCTGGCCGTGCAACGGTTCGGGCGAGGACGCGCCGCGGCCCTGATGGTCGGGGACGTGTGGCGGTGGGGCATGGAGAGGCCGGAGGCCAGGCCGGACATGGAGCGGTTCTGGAGACAGACCCTCCGGTGGCTGGTGGCGGACGTCCCCGATCCGGTGACCCTCCAGGCGGTGGTCCGGTCGGACCCGGCCGATCCTGCGGTCGTGCTCCAGGTCCGGGCCCGTGACCCCGGTTTCGAGCCTGCGGACAACTGCTCGGTCGCCCTCGAGGTCCGGGACCCGGGCGGTCAGACGGCCCGCCTGGCCGCAGAACCCGTGGCCGGAGAGAGCGGGCTGTTCGAGGCGGCCTATGTGCCTCGCTCCAGCGGGGGTCATCTGGCGCGTGCCGTGGTCACCGATCTTGGGGGCGGCCAAGCCGGGCCCGCGGCACGGACTGCGGAGGCGGGCTGGGCTGCAGACCTCGACTCCCGCGAGTTCCAGTCCATCCGGGTCAACCGCCCCCTGCTTGCGAGGATCGCTGCACAGACGGGGGGCCAGGTCGTGGAGCTGGATCAACTGGGGGCCTTTGCCGGCAGCCTGCCCGGGCGTCACGCCCCTGTCAGCGAGGTCTGGGTCCGCCCCCTCTGGGACCTGCCCTGGATCCGAGCGGTGCTCTTCCTGTCCGTGCTTGCAGGCCTGATCCTGGAGTGGGCCCTGCGGAGGTGGAAGGGCTTGCCATGAGAAGATCTCAGATCTCAAATCTAAGATCTCAGATTCCGTGGGGGGTGCTGGCCTGGCTGTGCGTGGCGTCCATGGCCTGGGGGGCCGCAGGGCCCAACGAGCCGGCCGGCCAGGTGGTGGTTGTGGTGGTCGGTGCGGAGGGCGAGCCCCAGTACGGCGCCCAATTCGCTCAGTCCGCGGACCTCTGGCAGACGGCCTGCGCCAAGGCCCGTGCGAGATTCGTGGGCATCGGTCTCGATCCAGGCGAAGCGGTGGCAGATCGGACTCGTCTGCAGGAGGTCCTGGCCGCCGAGGCCGCGGACACGGCCCGGCCCCTATGGTTGGTCTTGATCGGGCACGGGACCTATGACGGCAGGACGGCCCGGTTCAATCTCCGGGGGCCAGACGTGTCCGCGCAGGACCTGGCCGAGTGGCTGGGCCCCCTCACGAGGCCCGTGGCCGTGATCAACACGTCCCCGTCCAGCTCGCCGTTCCTCAAGGCCCTGTCCGGCCCCGGGCGCGTGGTGATGACCGCGACCAAGAGCGGATTCGAGCAGAGTGCGACACGGTTCGGCCAGGCCTTGGCCGCGGCCGTGGCGGACCCCGGCGCGGACCTGGACAAGGACGGCCAGACCTCCCTGCTCGAGGCCTTCCTGACCGCGTCCAGTCGCGTTCGCGAGGGGTACGCAGCGGAAGGGCGGTTGCTGACCGAGCACGCCCTGGTGGACGACAACGGCGACGGACTGGGCACACCCGCGGACTGGTTCCGGGGCATCCGGCCGGTCCAGAAGGCCGGCGACGGGGCCTCCCTGGACGGATATCGCGCACACCAGGTCCATCTGGTGTACAGCCCTGCCGAGACTCGGTGGCCCCCGGACCTGCGGGCCAGGCGGGATGGGCTGGAACTGGAGGTCATGCGCCTGCGGGACATCAAGCAGACCCTTTCGGAGGAGGCCTACTACACCAGACTGGAGGCCCTTCTCGTGGAGATGGCCCGGATCTACGTCCAATAGGACCGTCAGGCCTCCTGTGTCGGATGCCCCTCGCGCAGCTCCGCAACCGCGTCCAGGATCGCGGTGACCTGTGCATCCGTGACCGTGTCGTCCATGTTGATGCAGCAGATGCCGGTCCGGGTCGGCCTCTGGGAGGCACCAGCCAGGTCCCGCACGATCGTGCGGATCTGATCCGGGGACTGGTCTCTGAGTCTCACCGGGTCCAGACGGAGGTTCAGGAACGCCTCGGGCAGGTGCCGCCGCATCACACGGACATCCCCTCCGGCCCCCACGTCCACGAACGACAGACCGGGGATCCGGGCATACGAGGCCGCGTAGCGGTGGGGATCAGGCCCGCAGTAGTGCACGCCGAAGGCCTTATACCTCCGACTCCACTGCATGTCATACTCGAGGAGGAACCGCTCATAGTCCCGCTCGGAGATCAGGGTGTGGGTGCACTCGGAGTGGAGGACCACGGGCTCGCGGAGGTGCCGGACGGTGCGGTTCACGGAGACCGAGCTGGTCCCTGTCCTGGCAACCACGAAGTCCACGAACCGGGTGATCACCTGGGCGATCCGGGCGAACTGCTGTTGGACGTGGTCCGGGTCCGTGTACATGTCTAGAAAGAGGTCCTGGCCGCGGAGGTCCAGGGCGATGTTCAGGATCCCGGAGAAGTTGACGTCCCCGGTCAAGTACCCGTGCGCACTCCGGAGCTGGTCGCACAGGTCTGCAAAGGCCCGGAAGGCCGGGCTCGCAAACGCCGCTTCCGGGTCCACGTGCAGTCTGTCCTGCCGAGCTGGGAGGACCTGCGGCGGATGGCCGTCGCGGTAGTCGACCTTACAGCCCAGCATCTCCTGGAGCAGGTACCCGGCCGCCAGATGGACCGGACCGACCTCGGGCCTCGACTCCTTGGAGCCCAGGCCGTGCCTGCCCCAACGGTCGTACAGGACCCGCTCCATGCGGGCCTCCTGCTCCACCCGCCTGGCAGGGTGGAAGAAGAAGTCGCGATCAAAGGAGATCCCTGCGTGGCGATGCCACCACTCAGGGGCCAGCACGATGTCGACGGGGTAGAGCATAAATCAGAGAATCTTAGTTTTCGGTTTTCAGTTTTCGGTTTTCAGTTACTGAACACTCAAAACTGAACACTGAACACTATTCCTCACATACCTTGTGCACTGCCTCGTACACCTGGGCCTGTTCCTGCGGGTCCTGGCAGTAGGTGACCACAATGAGCCTCATGCCCGGTCTCCAAAGGGCCCGAACGCACCGGAGGACCGTGTCTGCGGAGCCCACCATGCGGGCATTGACCACGATGCCGGTCCCGGCAAAGGCCTCTGCGAAGCGGGCGGGATCATTTGGGGACGGGTCGGTCTGGGCGGTGAAGGCCGCGTCCACCATGGCCAGGCCCCGGATCGCCCTGACCACGTCCAGCTTGTCCGCCCAGTTGCCGCACGAGTGGACCGCAGGCCCCCCAAAGGGCTCGCCGCACCGGGTCAGCCTGGGCACCCCGAACTGCCTGTACTGGCCCGGGCTCAAGAGGGTCATGATGTCGTCGCTCATGCCCAGGCCCGAGAAGGCCCTGGTGCTGGCGAACCCGTGGCCAGGCCACACAAGGCACTCCTTGAGGCGCTGGCGCTGTGCATTCACGAATGCGACCTGGAGGGGCACGAGCCTGTCCAGCATCCGGCCCAGGGCATCCGGTGCATCCAGGAAGCCCGTGTAGAAGGCACCCGTGTCCACGAGGAAGGACAGGGCATTCAGGGGGGACTGGGTGTCCGTCAGGCTGATGGGGAGCCTCCCGTGCGTGGCCTCCACGAAGTACTCGATCATCTCGAGGGCGTGCCTGCCTATGGCCGTGTGCTCGACAGGGGTGGCTGCCCGGTCCAGGGCCTCCTGGACGGAGCGGAAGACGCGGGGCACCACAGGGGCCTGCAGGTCGGGCCACAGGTAGTCCGCGCCGAACGCGCTGGCCAGCGTGCCGATGCCGTACCAGGGCTCCAGGAAGTTGGGCACGTCTGCCTTGTACGCCAGACTCGCTGCGAGGGCCCCGAGCTGATAGGCCAAGGATGCCTCTTGGTCTCTGCACGTCCAGGAGAAGCACTGCGGTACGCGAAACCGCCGATACACGGCCACACCGCTGTCCGCCTTGCAGAAGCGGCGGTTTCCCTCCAGGAGCCGTGCCTCGTACTCCGCGTAGGCCCCGTAGTCGAACCGGTCCGGAGACACAGGCTGGACCGCGGTCCCCTGGGAGTCCGCCGATCCCGTGTTGAACTGGTTGGCGTCCTTCATGACTCAGGCAGCATAGTGTTATCGTGTTGTAGGGCGTCTCTGCGAGACGCCGAATCACATGGCGTTTGACCCGAACGCCCTGCGCTGTCGTGGGGCGTGCAGGGCACACCCTACCTTTCCTTCTTCTGGTTCTCCAGCCAGCCGTACAGGGTCAGGGGCCGGACGTCCCGGTCAGGGCGGAACAGGAAGCTGGCGGCGTATCCGAACCCAAACAGGACCAGGTGGCTGTACACGCCCAGCATGTACTTGTGTTGGCTGAAGTTGTACCGGCCCAGGTCGAGGATCAGTCTCTTCTCGCCGCCGCCCAGGTCGAACTGGGTGCTGGTCAGCAGGGCGTAGGCCGTGAACAAGACACAGGCCCCAATGCCCACGGCCAGGCCCTTGCGGTTTGCGCGGGTCGTGAAGAACCCCAGGGCGAACAGGCCCGCGATCCCGCCCGAGAAGATGGCATACAGGGCGAAGACGGTCCCCAGGATGGCCTCGCCGCCGAGATGGACGTAGAGGCAGGCCACGCCGGTTGCGGCCAGGCCGCTGGCGGCGACCAGGATCCTGCCCATGCGGAGGCACTGCCGGTCCGTGGCCTGTGTGCGGATGCGTCGGTAATAGTCCTCCACGCCGACCGCAGCCAAGCTGTTCATGTCCGAGTCCATGATGGACATCCCGGCTGCGATCAGGGCGGTCAGGATCAGGCCTTTGATGCCCAGGGGCAGTTGCGTCATGATGAAGTACGGGAACACACGGTCGCCTGCGATGCCTTGAGGGAGTTCGTGTCCCGGCATGCGGTAGTAGACCCACAGGAGCGTTCCGATGAACATGAAGAGGGTCCACACGCCCACGCACAGGGCGATGCCCATGATCGAGGCCTTGATCGCGGCCCGGTTGGACTTGGCCAGGAGGAACCTCTGGACCACGGTCTGGTCCGTCCCGTACTTCTGCAGGGCGTAGAAGATGCCGTTGATGGCCATGACCCAGAAGGTCAGGCGGGTGAAATCCAGGTCATAGGGCCCCATGCTGATCTTGTGGTTCTCCCACGCCGCCTGCACCACGGCCGCCGGCCCCTGCCCTGATCCGAACAACAGGATCCCCGCAGAGATCAGGCCCCCGCCCAGGAGCACGCTTCCCTGCAGGCAATCCGTCCAGATCACCGCCTCGATCCCCCCCAGGAGGGTGTACACGACCGCCATCACGCCCAGCGCCACGATCACGGTGTACACGGCGGAAGGGTGATCCAGACCGATCATGGACGTCAACGGAAGGGCCAGGAGGTAGAGCGCGGAGCCCATCTTGGTGAAGTGGGCCATGAGGAAGGCGAGCGAGCTGTAGAGACGGGCGAAATAGCCGAATCGCTTCTCAAAGTACTCGTACGCGCTGAGCCGGATGATCTGGCGGTACATGGGGACAATGAACCAGACGATGGCCAGCAGTACGACCGGTACCATCAGGCCCTGAACAAGCAGGATCCAGTTTCCGGAGTAGCCGTTGCCGGGATAGGCCAGGAAGGTGACCGTGCTGACGATCGTGGCCATCAGGGACATGGCCAGGGCCCAGGCCGGGATCGACCGGTTGGCTGTGAAGTAGGTCTCCGTGGACTTCTGCTTCCTGGACAGGGCGAAGCTCATGTAGAGGATGCCGCCCAGATACAGGGCGATCACCAGGTAGTCGACCCAATGCAGGCCATGATTCGACATAGGACATCCCTCGTCTTGCGCGACAAGCTCTAATAGTCTTCAGTTTTCAGTTTTCGGTTTTCAGTTTTCAGTTAACTGAACACCGAACACTGAACACTGAAAACTGAAAACTGAACACTCATTTCCTTTTCTTCTCCAGTATTCCTTCCGGCCACGGATAGGAGCCCGGCTTGAGGGTGATGACCTGTCCCTCAGGTCCATGCATGGAGACACGCACCACGCCCGGCCCGTATTCGCCGAGCACGGTGAGCGTCTCCCATCCCATGCCATTCAGGATGGCCCTTGCAGTGGCCCCTCCTTCGATGAGCAACTCGCCGATCCGGGTCAGGCCCAATACCCGTCGGACCAAGATCGCCATCCGCGCCTGGAGGGCCAGGGCCAGCTGGGCATTCCTCTCCGGGCGTCTGCCGATGGCGGCCATGGCGCACCCATGCACAGTTAGGGCGGAGACGATTGCGCCGGCCCACTGCCCGATCCATGCGTCATCGTACCGGCCGGCTGTGAACAGGCCCTCGGGCATGACACACACGGGTATGCCCAGGCGGGACGCCCGTGCAACGGCCTTGCGGGACTCATCCGAGGTGCTTCCGCACACGAACCACCTCGGTCCCTGCACCGGAGTCGAGCCCTCGCCGCGCACGGCCTTCCTGGACGGGAGCCTCCTCTCGAGGATGGCCGTGAAGAAGTCTGCACCCCCTGCTGCGAGTGTCTGATCATCCAGACATCCAGCCCACGCTGAGAGGTCCGCCGTGGTCTGGGCCTCCGCCACGATGATGCCGCTCTCCTCACCCCTGTACGCCGTGTGCCTCAAGACGTGGACCGGGCACCCCTCGGACGTGCCCGGCAGGCCTGCCACGAGAGAGGTCCGTGCCGGCCACTGCGGATCATGGCCGAAGTCGGTTTGGTCCAGGGGCACACCGTCAATCAGATACCTGCCGCCCACGATGACCCGTCCCCTGGATGGATTGGCAGGGGCAAGGATGGCCCGCCTCTTGCCCAGGGTCCTCATCATCACCTCCAGCTCCATCCCCACGTGGCCTCGGAGTGCGGAGTCCACCTTCTTGTAGACCCATTCAACGGAGCCGGACTGCAGGGCCCTTGCTGCGTCCCGTATCCTGGCCTGGGCAAGGGCTGCCGTGGCGCCACGGGTGTCCGTGTCCACCACCACCAGATCGGCCTCCCCGCCCGGGCTCAAGGCCGTGCGGACCTCCGCAGTCAGGCCGAACCGCCAACCCACTGCTGCAGTCTCTGCAGCGCCGCTCAGGTCGTCTGCAAGCACAGCGATCATGGCGCATCAGGGTCCCGATTTGTCTTGGCCAGCCGGACCGCGTATTCGATCGCGAGGATCATGCTGTCCGGCGACGCGATGCCCTGTCCGGCGATGTCGAAGGCCGTCCCGTGATCCACCGACGTGCGGAGGATGGGCAGCCCCAGCGTGATGTTGACGCCCTTGACCGAGCCCCATCGGTTCGTCTCCCGGTCCCATGTGAAGCCCGCGACCTTCAGGGGGATGTGGCCCTGGTCGTGGTACATGGCCACGCACACGTCGAATCCCCCGCCCACAGCCTTGGGAAACAGCGTGTCCGGGGGGATCGGGCCCTGGGCGTCGATCCCGCAGGATCGAGCGGCCCGGACCGCAGGGGCGATCTCCCTCTGCTCCTCGTCGCCAAACAGGCCGCCGTCGCCGGCATGGGGATTCAGCCCGGCCACACCGATGCGGGGCCGTTCGATGCCGAGTCTACGGCAGGCCTCATGGGCCAATTGGATCACCTTGCCCACCCTGGCCTCTGTGATCAGGCCGCTGACCTGGCGGAGGGGCACATGGGTGGTCACGTGGATGACCCGCAGGTCGCCGTAGATCAGGAGCATGGCGTAGTCGGCTGTGCCCGTGTGGTGGGCGAAGATCTCCGTGTGCCCTGGAAACGGGCATCCTGCAGCACGGATCGCCTCCTTGTGGATCGGCCCGGTCACGGTGGCGGCGATGCGCCCGGCCATGGCCAGCTCGATCGCCTTCTCGATGGCCGCGACTGCGGCGCGCCCTGCCTCCGCAGAGACCTGACCGTAGGTGCGTGCCCGAACGGAGCCGCCCTCGGGCTCCAGCACATCGATCCAGGCCGGGTCCAGGCCCGCCTGGGCCTCCGTGGTCACGGAACGGACCCGGAGGTCCAGCCTGGACAGGGCCGCCGCGTCCCTGAGCACGGACGCATCGCCCACGAGCAGGGGCCTGCACAGGGACCTGACCTGTTCACAGGCCAGTGCCTTGACCGCGATCTCGGGGCCTATGCCACAGGGGTCTCCCATGGTGATGCCGAGGATGGGCCTCTCCGGGCTCATGGCTGGTCGATCAGGGCCTGGATGGCGGGCCACTGATCTCGGATCTCCAGGATCTTCTCTTGGGGCACCGTTCGAAGAGGGGCCAGCACGTGCGGGCCGCACAACCCTCGCACGTGCATCATCGCCTTGAGGATCGGCAGGGACTGGCTCAACGGCCTGCCCTTGGCGTAGATCTCCGCGATGCCGTCCGCGCGGGCCTGCAACCGACCTGCCAGGTCCATGTCGCCTGCCCGCACGGCCTCACAGAGACGCATGAACAGGCCGGGCGCAAGATTGGCCGCACTGGGCACAATCCCCTTGGATCCCAAGGAAAGGGCGGCCATGGACAGGACCGCGCACCCGGTCAGGTGCGCGAAGTCCGGACGATTCTTCCACAAGGCCAGGGCCTCTGCAAGACGTTGGGCGTCGTTCTGGGAGTCCTTCATGCCCACGATCCGCGGGTGGCGGCTGAGCCGGTCGACCACATTCAAGGAGAGGGTCGTCTTGGTCAGACTGGGCATGTTGTACAGCATCAGGGGCAGAGGGGATCGGTCGGCCAGCAGATCGAAGTAGCGGAGCACATCCTCGTCGGCCAGGGGGTAGAAGCTGGGCACGTGCGCCACCGCGACCTCCGCGCCCAGGTCCGCAAACCGCCGGGCCAGGTCCGTGGACACGGCCAGGCAGTTGTCCGAGATCCCTGCGTAGGTCACGGTCCTGCCCGCGTTCTGCCGGACCACGGCGGCCACCAACCTCGCCCTGCCAGCCAGGTCGATGGAGGGGGCCTCTCCCGTGGTGCCCAGGACGAACACGGACGTCCCTGCCGAGGCCAGGTGCTCGGCGATCCGGGCTGCGGCGGCTGCGTCCACCTCGCCCTCGGGAGTGAAGGGGGTCACCATCGGAACGACCACGCCGCCGTAGGGTGTTGGGGACTCCATCAGACCGCCTTCGCGTGTGTGTTCGCTCACAAGAGACCTCGATACAGGGCCTCTGCGTCCTCGAGGGTCACCTCCCTCGGGTTGTTCTTGAGCAGCCGGGTCACGGTCATGGCGGACCTGGCCAGCCTCTCGATGTCCTGATCGGTGACTCCCCACTGCGACAGGGAAGGGTGCGCGCCGCATCGCCGAGTCAACTGTCTGATCCTCTCCACGCCCAGGCTCGCGGTCTGGAGGTCCGCGGCCTGTCTGGGACAGCCCAGGGCCAGGGCCACCTGGCCGTACCGCTGGGCCATGGCAGGGAGGTTGAACTCCATGACGCCGGCCAGGAGGACTGCGTTGGACAGGCCGTGGGGGACGTGGTACTCGCTGCCCAGGGGATAGGCCAGGGCGTGGACCGCACCCGTATTCACGGGCCCCAGGCACAGGCCGCCGTACAGGCTCCCCAAGGCCAGGGCCGTCCTGGCCTCCATGTTCGCACCGTCCCTGCACGCGGTCTCCAGGTTTGCGCCGATCAGCTCGATCCCCTTGAGGGCAAGGAGGTCCGTGATGGGGTGGGCAAAGCGGTTGGCGTAGGCCTCGATGCAGTGGGTCAGGGCGTCCAGGCCCGTGGCCGCGGTCACCGCAGGGGGCACGCCGCGGGTCAACAAGGGATCCACATAGGCCGCATCGGGCACGAGCCAGGGGCTGACCACGGCCTTCTTGAGGTGGTCCGCCTCGTCCAGGAGGATCGCGTTGGGCGAGACCTCGCTGCCCGTGCCTGCAGTGGTGGGCAGGCAGGCCAGATGCGTGGTCCTGGCCCGGACCTTGTCGATCCCGAACACCTCCTGGACGGACTGGTCCGCGTGCACCAGTGCAGCCACGAGCTTGGCCACGTCCAGGGCGCTTCCCCCGCCGATCCCCACGACCGTGTCCACAGCGGCAGACCTCGCCTCGCGGAGGATCGCCTCGAACACGGTCCTGTCCGGCTCCGCATTCACGGAGTCCCGGAGGATCACGGAGACCCCTCGATCCTGAAGCGCCCGGACGATGGGTTCCGCGAGGCTCACGATCGGGCCTGCGGTGACGACCAGGACCTTGCGCACCCCGCGGGCCGTGAGGTCCTCGACCAACTGCACGGCACAGCCCCTGCCGAAGCGGAGCGTGGGGGGCAGCCGCAGGCTGATGACTCTGTCCTCAGGAGCGAGCATGGCCGTACTATACCACGAGAGGGGATTCACCGCCAAGGGTGGAGGCTTGCCCATTGACAAGGGTCTCTGGATCCCTGATAAGACAGGCATGTCGATGACGGATCCAACCTCAACATCCCCCCACAAGAGCGCCGCCCGGCCCACGGGTGACACGGATGCGGTCACCGGCCAGCAGTGGAAATGGTCGGCGCTGGCCGGCATGGCATCCTATCTCGATGCCGGCTCGATCGTCGCGCTGGGCGCGGGTCTGGCGCTGTTTGAAACCACTTTGGGTCTGAGCAAGGGTGCCGTGGGCGCGCTGACGGCGATCGGCCCCAATGCCATTGGTTGCGCCCTGGGCGCATTCGTCGGCGGCCGGCTGGGGGACAAGCTCGGCCGCAAGCGAATCTACCAGTACGACTTGCTCGTGTACGCGGCGGGGATCCTGCTCATCGCGGGTGCGGTGAATCCGACGATGCTCTTCATCGGGACCTTCGTCGTGGGGTTGGCGGTGGGCGCCGATGTCCCGACTTCACTGGCGCTGGTCGGCGAACTTGCGCCCGCCAAGGCGAGGGGGAAGTTGCTCGGCTTCACGCAGGTGGCTTGGTGCCTCGGGCCGGCGATCGTGCTGTGGCTGGCCGTATTCCTGGCGCCCCTCGGCATGCTGGGCATCCGCATCGTGTTCCTGCACCTGTTTGCCGCCGCGATCGTGACCTGGGCGCTGCGGCGGGGCCTGGCCGAATCCGCCCGCTGGAAGGCCGCCTCCGCCGGGGCCGGCCGGAACGTGAGAGATCTCTTCTCCGGGGCCCACTTGCGGGCCTTGATCTGGACCACGACCATCTACCTGTTCTGGAACCTGGCGGCGGGGACGGCCGGCATCTTCAACCCCTACTTCATCAAGACCCTCAACGCCGGGAGCCAGGCCGCCAGCACGGGGATGTACAGCATGGCGTTCGTCACCTCCATGGTGGTCACGTGGCTGGTGTTCATGCCCTTCTCGGACCGCAGCTTCGCGACGCGCAAGTGGCTGTGGGGGGTCGGCGCGGTCATGCAGATCGCCGCCTGGGGGATGTTGATCTTCCTGCCGTTCACGGTCCCGACCATTGTGACCAACATCGTGGTGTTCGCCGCCGGCGCCTCCTTGGCCGGCGAGGCCTTCTACAAGGTCTTCAGCCAAGAGCTCTTCCCCACGATGCTCCGCGGCACGGCGCAGGGCATCAGTTTCGGGGTGGCCCGCACGGTCCTGGGCGTCTGGAGTTTCTTTGTGCCGATGCTGGCCGGTGCGGGCATCGGTCAGGTCGCGGGGCTGCTGGCCCTGTTCCTGACCATCAGCGGTGTCGTCGGGTTCTTCGGTATGCCCAATACCTCGGGCAAGACCCTTGAGCAAATTGAGGCCGAGCGGGCCCGGGCGTAAGTCTGCCGGCGGCGCACCCGCTCAACAGGGCACGGTCCTATGCTGAGCGTCTCCCATCTTCGGTGCGAGTATCTGGTCGATCCCCTGGGCATGGACGAGACCAGGCCCCGTTTGAGCTGGGTCCTGGAGTCCGTGCGCCGCGGGGCCAGGCAGGTGGCCTGGCAGGTCCGTGTGGCCTCGTGCTTGGACCTCCTGGCCGATGGCAAGGCGGACCTGTGGGACAGCGGACGGGTGGAGGACGACCGCACCTGCCACGTCGAGTACCACGGGCGGCCCCTGACCTCTCGCATGGCCTGTCACTGGCGGGTCCGGGTCTGGGACGAGCAGGGGGGGGCTGCGGAGTCCGAGCCCGCGTTCTGGACCATGGGGCTTCTGGATTGCGGGGACTGGCGCGCCCGTTGGATTGCGGCGGATCCGAGTTACCTGGATCGGGCATCGCACGCGATCCGGCCGACCCTCACCGAGCCCGGCACACCGCCCTGGCTCCGCAAGGCCTTTGCGATCCAGGCCCCTGTGAAGAAGGCCACGCTCTATGCCACCGCGCAGGGCCTCTTCGACCTGTACCTGAACGGAAAACGGGTGAGCTCGGACGTGTTTGCGCCCGAGTGGACCGACTACGACAAACGGATCCACTACCGGACCTATGACGCAACCCCGTTGATGCGGAAGGGCGACAATGCCCTGGGCGCGGTCCTGGGGGACGGCTGGTACAGCGGATACGTGGGCTGGCAGGAGACCCGTGCGAGGTATGGGATGCAGACCAGCCTCCTGGTGCAACTGGAGGTCGAGCTGCAGGATGGGACCACCCAGGTTGTGGTCACAGACGGATCCTGGCGATGTGCTGCAGGGCCGATCCTGTGCTCGGACTTCATGATGGGTGAGGTCTACGATGCCCGCTGCGAGCTGGCCGGCTGGGACCTGCCCGGTTGCGACGACAAGGCCTGGTCCCCTGTCGTGGAGGTCGAGCCGCCTCGGGCGGCCCTGGTTGCACAGAGGTCGGAGCCGGTCCGGAGGATCGAGTCCCTCAGGCCGGTCTCCGTGAACGAGGTCAGGCGCGGGGTCTTCATCTATGACCTTGGACAGAACATCAGCGGCTGGGTCCAGCTGCGGGTCAAGGGACCTGCAGGCACCCGAGTGGTGCTCCGCCATGGGGAGAGGCTCAATCCGGACGGCACCCTCTACACAGAGAACCTCCGCAGGGCCAAGGCCACGGACGTCTACACCTTGAAGGGCCAGGGCGAGGAGGTCTGGGAGCCCCGCTTCACGTTCCACGGGTTTCAGTACGTGGAGGTGACAGGGCTGCCGGACAGGCCCGGGCCCGGGGTGGTGACAGGCTGCGTGGTCCGTTCGGACACCGCCCCCGCGGGTCGGTTCGAATGCTCACACCCGGGGGTCAACCGGCTCTGGCTCAACGGCCTCTGGAGCCAGAAGGGCAACTTCCTGAGCGTGCCCACGGATTGCCCCCAACGCGACGAGCGACTGGGCTGGACGGGCGACGCCCAGGTCTTCTCCCGCACCGCCACGTACAACATGGACGTGGCCGCGTTCTTCACCAAGTGGATGACCGACGTGCAGGACGCCCAGACCCCGGAGGGGGTCTTTCCGGACACGGCACCCCGCCTACGCGAGGGCGCGAACTTCGTGGGCCTGGACGGGCTGTGCGGCGGAGCGGGCTGGGCGGACGCGGGCATCGTCTTCCCGTGGACGATCTGGCGGATGTACGGGGACCGGCGGATCCTGGAGCGGCACTGGGAGGCCATGGCCACCTGGCTGGACTGGATCGATCGCCAGAACCCGGACGGCCTGCGGGTCCGCGAACTCGGCAACAACTACGGGGACTGGCTCTGTGTCCCATCGGATACGACCTTCCGAACCCACTCGCCCATGAAGGACCTGCTCGCCACCGCGTACTGGGCGGACGATGCGGCCAAGATGGCCGTCATGGCCGCGGAGCTCGGGCGCAAGGAGGATGCGGACCGATTCCGGCGCATGTTCGAGCGTGTGCGAGCGGCATTCCAGAAGGAGTATGTCCTGGACAACGGCGGGCTCAAGGTCGAGACCCAGACCGCATACCTGTTGGCCCTCGCCTTTGACCTGGTGCCCCCTGAGCTCAGGCAGGCCGCCGCGGAACACCTCGTTGAGAACATCCGGGCCCTCGACTGGCACCTGAGCACAGGCTTCATAGGGATCAGCCACCTGAATCCCACACTGACGGCCATAGGCAGGCCGGACGTGGCCTGGCGATTGCTCCTCAACGAGGACTACCCCTCCTGGCTCTATCCGGTCCTGCACGGCGCGACCACCATCTGGGAACGTTGGAACGGCTGGACCGCGGAGGACGGCTTCTTCAATCCGCAGATGAACTCCTTCAACCACTACAGCCTCGGATCGGTTGGCGAGTGGCTGTACCGATGCGTGGCCGGCATCGAGCTGGACCCCGAGGTGTGCGGCTTCACGTGGTTCCTGATCCGGCCTTATCCGGGCGGTGGCCTGGATCACGCAGGGGCGACCTACCAGTCCATCCACGGGACGATCGAGAGCCGCTGGCAGCGCAAGGGCGACCAGCTCACCCTGGAGGTGACGATCCCTGCCAATACCCAGGCCAAGGTCTGTGTGCCGAGCGACAAGAGCACGGCCGTGCTTGAGGGCGGCCTGCCTGCAGAACAGGTCCGGGGCATCGCGGCCCTCGGGCGGGAAGGGCAGTGTGCCGCGTACCAGGTCCCCTCAGGCCGGTATCGGTTCACGAGCACGTACTCGGGTTGGGAGACGAGTGCGCCCGGCGGCAGGGGATAGTCCGCGTCCCGCGGTCCGGGGCTGGCCTGGGAGAACACGATGAAGATCGGTCTGATCCGTATCGTTGCCGGCGTGCTCTTGGGGTCGCTTCCGGTGTCTTCCTCGGAGATCATGCGCACACCCCGTGTTGTCTGGTCAGGGGCGTACAGCCAAGACGATTGGATGGACGAGTCTCCCTGCCTGATCTCCGGACCCGACAACGGGATCTATGTGGTGGGCCGCTCGTCCAAGCGGACCGGGGAACAGTACAAGACGAGACTCTGGATCTGGAGACTGGACGGCCGGGGCCACCGCGTGTGGGCTCGAGCACTCGATGCCATCGAGACATCGGAAAACCGGGACATCTCTTGGAGCAAGGTGGTCGGGGATCCGCGCGAGCGGGTGTTTCTTGCCCAGGAGAGCCCGCCCCAGACCGGCCTGTGGCTGATCCGCTTTGACCCAGAGGGCCAGACTGTCTCTACCAAGAGACTCGTCTTCAAGGGCCTGCCGGAGATCTGGAGGTTGGCTCAGACACGAGAAGGCCTCTTTGTGGCAGGGCGGGCCAGCAAGAAGGACGGAGGCGATGCTTGGATCTCCAAGCTGGACCCGAATGGGGCGGTTCTTTGGGAGAAGACCTATGACCACGGTCAGAGTGAATGCGCCCATGCCTTGGAGGTCCATGGGGACGGCGGCTTTGTCTGGGCCGCCAGCTCAGGGACGTTGAACAAGTTCGGAGCCGGCCCCTCCAAGGTATGGGTCGCTGTCTGCGACGCGCACGGCAAGATCCTCAGGGACAAGACCTTGGAAGGGAGGCACCCCACCCTCGGCAGCCGGCCTAACGGCCACCTGGTCCTCTGCTACAATGCCGCGGACCTCTTTCAGGTCCGGCAGCAGATCATGGGCCTGGACAGCTCCCTGAATCCTGTATGGGGGCCGCATCTTGTGTTCGACGGGGAAGGCCTAGGGATGTACGCCCTCCTCTCCGACTCTGCGGGGAACACGGTCGTGGCAGGATCGACCTTCGGTGCACTGCGGCTTTGGACGTATTCGCCACAGGGACAGGCCCTGGGGTCCGTCTCCGTCAAGGAGCAGTTTACCGGTCCTCTGGTCAATGCCCTGATCCTCCAAGACGACGCAATCTTCCTGGCAGCGGCGGGACGAGAACTCGCCCCAGAGAAGATCCAGGCTGAACGCGCACGGACCTCCTCTGATCTCATGGATATCCTCATCGCCAAGATTCAGAGTCCGTAGTCCGCAGGGGGGCTCCCGCCACGCCTTCGATCCCGCGACTGCCCCTTCGACTCCGCTCAGGGCTGAAGGCTTTGTCGGGATGGCAGAGTCATGGGGATGGTTGGGCCTTGAATGGACTCGGTCATCCCGACCGGAGTCCACCGGAGGTGGGCGCAGTGGAGGGATCTATTAGAAGCAGTCCGTGGATCAGTTCATGCTGTGTCCTGCGTTCTGTATCGTTGTTTCTGTCCGGCAAGGCCCTGCCTCGCCCATTCTCCGATTCGCCGTTTCGCCCGTTCAGCGAGGTGCCCCATCACCTCGCCCCAGCCGCCAGGCCGTTCAGGTACTCCTCGAGGTTCGTGTACCCGTCCTGGTTGGCGTCCGCAGCGCCGTCTGAGGGGTCGTCCGGGTTGAGGCCCTTCTTCTTCTCCCAGGCATTGGGCATGCCGTCCCCGTCCGTGTCCCAGTCCGCGGGCCTGCGGACCTCAGGGTAGTCCTCCCAGCCTCCCACGTCCGCCTGCGTGTCCGGGAGCCCCGGCAGGCCGGTCTTGCTTCCCTTGTAGGCCGCGGTCCCCTTGCGGGTCTCCTCGATCACCCGCTTGTCGTGGTCGTCCAAGGCGGGAACCGTGCAGCCCACGTCCGCCAGCACGTTCTCGTACGCCTCTGCGGCCGAGTGCGTCTTGACATGGGATTCAAAGAAGAGCCTGTCCTTGAGGAAGTTGGACAGGGGTT
>JAGOQT010000366.1 GCA_018007255.1 Phycisphaerae bacterium
TTGCAGGCCTTCATGGGGGCCCAGGTTCAGGTCCTGGCCAGCCCCTTTGGGATCAGTGTGAACGTGAACATCCCGGTAGCCACGACATCCCAGGTGGCTCACTACTGAGCCGCTCGGGCGGTCCCTTCGGGCGGTTGTTCCTTGCGGGGCAGCCGGATCGATCGGAGGCCATCCGACTTGGGATGCCGGGCGGCCCTTGGCGTGGTCCTGAGTTCGGACCCAGGCTGGGGTCGTGCCGGGCCAGCCCCGTGAGAAGCAGTACAGGCAACCCGTTCGACAGACCCGTCCATCTGCCTAGAATGGGCCCCGAGGCGACCGCCGTGCAGGCGAGAGCCTTGGGGCCCTTGCTCTTGTGCACCCGCACTCAGGTGGGCAGATCGGCTGGAGCGGGCCTACGGCCCCGCGACTTCGTTCTCGAAGGCCACTGCGGTCCAAAGCAGATGAAGGCCACGACCACCATGCCGGCCCCGGACCAGAACAGGGCCCGCCGAGTGCCCGTCTGGCTGCACCGAACCAGCCACCCCGGCATGGCCGGAGGTCCCTGGGGAGGCTCGTCCGCAACAAACAGCGCCTGTTGGGCGGCCAGGAGCTCCTCTGGCCAGGCCGTGGGATAGGCCGTGTCGGGCTCTTGCGGCCGAATCCCCAAGATCACAGGGGCAGTCCGCTTGACCAGATTGGGATCCTCCTGCATCCGATCCAAGAGGGCCTCATAGTCGGAGTTGAGCTTCTCCAGCAGCTCCACCCTCCGCTGGACCCAGACCAGTTGCTGCCTGCTGCTGTAGTACTGCATCACATCCCCGATCAGGGCGGCCAGGCATACCACGGCAGCCCCGAGGGTGAAGAACACCCCAAATAGGACCTGTCGAATCGCACTCTGTTTCGTTTCCATGTCGGACCCATCGCCGGCCAGGGCTCGCCACGAGTCTAACGACCGTACGGGGCGGACGTCAACGGCCTGGCCGGTCCACCCCGCCTGTCTCGTGGCCCCGTCCCGGGCGAAGGCCGCGCGCGGCGTGGTGCTCGACCAGCCAGGCCACCCGGTCCAGGACCGGCCACAGGACGTGGATCGGGTAGCGCAGCGGATCGGGCGGCCCCAGGAGGACACCGGACAGGGTGGGCGACTTGTCCGGCCCGCTGACCAGCACCAGGATCCGTCTGGCTGCGCGGAGGACAGGGGCCGTTAGGCTGATCCGACTCGGTCCCTCGGGCCTGGACACCGCACACACAATCGCCCCTTGTTCCCGGACCGCATCCGAATAGGGAAAGAGGGACGCCGTGTGCCCGTCGCTGCCCATGCCCAGGATCACCAGATCGAACGAGGGGACCTCGCCCCCCTGAACCCGAAAGACCGTCCTAAGGGTCTGTTCATAGGACCTTGCCGCATCCCCGGCCGTGGGCAGGTCGGTCGGGATGGGATGGACATGGGATCGCGGGACGGGCACACGAGCCAGAAAGGTGTCCAAGGCCAGCTTGGAGTTGCTCTCAGCATGGTCGGCCGGGACGAACCGCTCGTCCGTCCAGAACACATGGACCCGGGACCAGTCCACGGCCTTCGGGTCTTCCCCCAGCAGCTCGAAGAACCTCCTGGGCGTGCGCCCCCCTGGGATCGCCACATAGAAGGCCCCTCTCGCAGCCACGGCCTCCTTCGCGGACCAGACGAACACACCCAAGGCCCTGCGGGCCAAGGCCTCGGTGTCCTTGAGGACCTCGATATTCGGTTCAGTGCCCATCGTGATGCATACAGCCGTCACCTGTGTCCATGTCCAGCCCGCCCTCGAACGGCCGAGATTCCTCTGTAGCCGCGATGGAGCGATCGTGCCCCAAGCGAGAGCTGGAACGGACCCGCCGCGGGCCTGCCTTCAAACCGCTGCGGCAGCGGCGTCGGCCTCCTTCGCCTGCACGCCCTTGAAGCCCAGGCGGGTCGTGAGCCTGTAGAGCATGACGTACAGGGAAGGCACGACCACCAGGGTCAGGATGGTGGCAAAGGTCAATCCGAAGATCACCACGACCGCCATGTTGTTCCACCACTGGCTGGACTCGCTCTTCAGGGCCCATGCGAAGGTATGGAAGTCATAGGATATGCCGGTGGCCATGGGGATCAGGCCGATGACCGTGGTACCCGCGGTCAAGAGCACAGGCCGCAGCCGGGTGACGCCGGCCTCGGCTGCCGCGGCCACCAGGTCCATGCCCCGCTCCTGGAGCTTGCGGGTGTAGTCCAGGAGCACGATGGCGTTGTTGACGACCACGCCGGCCAGGCTGATCACGCCGACGCCGGTCATGATGATCCCGAACGGCAGCCCGCAGACCAGCAGCCCCAGCAGGGCCCCGATGAGCGACAGGACCACCGTGGTCATGATGATGAAGGTGACCATCAGGGAGTTGAACTGGATCACGATCACCAGGGTCACCAGGAGCAGGGCGATCCCAAAGGCCTTGCCCAGGAACTGGCTGGCCTCCTCCTGGTCCTCCTGCTCTCCGGCGTACTGGATCTCGTAGCCGGCGGACAGGGGAAGACCTTGGAGCCGTTCCCGGACGTCCGCAAGGACCTCTGAGCTGAGGCGGCCCTCCGTATCCGCCGTCAGGGTGACGACCCGCTTCTGATTCACACGGTTGATGGTCCCGAATCCGCCACGGTACTCGAACCGGCCCAGGGAGCTGATCGGAATGGACTGGCCCGCCGCATTGGGCATCTGGAGGCGCAGGAGGTCGTCGAGGCTCACCCGGTTCTCCAGGGGCAGGCGGAGGGTGATGTCGTACTCGTCGTTGAACTGGCGGTAGGTCCCCACCTTCCACCCGAAGACCGCCATCTTCAGGAAGTTGCCGACCGTGGCCGTGTTCGCGCCCAGGAGCATGGCGTTTCGGCGGTTGACCACAAAGGCCAGCTCGGGTCTCGCGGCCTCCAGGTCGGAGCGGAGCCCGACCAGGTTGGGGACGTCTGAGATCATCCGCTTGGCCCTGCTGCTCAGTCGCTCCAGCTCCTTGAAGTCGTCGCCGATGATCCGGACGGTGACCGGGGCGCCGGTGGGCGGCCCGTCCCTCTCCCGTTCGACCTTGATCTCGGCCCCGGGCAGGTCCGCGATGGCCTTGCGGATCTCTGCGATGACCTCCATGGAGGGCCGGGTCCGCTCCGCGAAGTCTTGGAAGATCACGGTGACGTTGGCCAGGTGGGGCCCGCCTGCACTGGCGATCAGTTCCATGCCCCCCCCTGCGGACCCGACGTTGGCGACGACGTGCTTGATCCACGGCCTGTACGGCTCCACCCTCTGCTCGATGACCCGAACGAGCCGGTCGGTCTCCCGGATATTCGTGCCCTGGGGTCCGCGTACGTCGATCACGGCCTGGCGCGGGTCGCCGCTGGGGAAGAACTCCATGCCTTTGCCGATCTTGCCGTAGAGCATCCCCAGTCCGACCAGGAGGCATGTGGCCAGGAACAGGGTCATGCCCGGGTTCTCCAGACCCAGACGCTGGATCCTGCGGTATCCGTCCAGGAACCAGTGCCTATGCTCGCGGGGCGGGGCCGAGTGGCCGACCCAGACCGAGCAGATCGTGGGGTTGAAGACCAGGCCCACAAAGAGCGAGGCCGTCAGGCCGATCGAGAGGGTGATGGGCAGGTACTTCATGAAGTCGCCCATGATCCCGGGCCAGAACATCAGGGGCAGGAAGGCCACCACCGTGGTCAGGGTGGAGGTCGTGACCGGCCAGGCCACCTCGCGGGCCCCCAGGATGGACGCCTCC
>JAGOQT010000367.1 GCA_018007255.1 Phycisphaerae bacterium
GGTCTCCACCGAGTCGGCCACAATCTCCCGGCTGGCCAGAGAGTACTTCATGCCGGTGTGCCCCATGGCAATGCCGTCGCAGACCGCGATCGTGTTGAACTCGAACGGCACGCCGCCTGCGTCGCGGACAGCCTGCTTGACGACCTGGGCCACCTTGTTCAGATGCACGTGCCCGGGCACGATCTCGCAGAAGCTGTTGGCGATCCCGATGAAGGGCTTGCCCAGATCCGCGTCCCGGACTCCGCAGGCCCGGAGCAGTCCGCGATGGGGGGCCCGTTGAAAGCCCTTCTTGACGGCATCACTGCGACTCATGACAGATCCTCCACAGAGCCTCAAGATCCTCGGCAAACGAATCGCGCAGTATAGCCGGTTCCGCCGGCCGAACCAAGAGAAATCGATTGTGCGGCGCGGGCGGCCGCCGTAGAATGTCGCCGCGGTCCGAAGGACGACGGGCCGCCGTGACCGGAGTGCGTGGAGAGCAAGGACGGATGGGCCGTGTGACCAAGTGCGCGACATCGCTGCTGATCCTGGGCATCGGCCTGGGCGTGGGACTCACGGGTTGCCCCTCGCCGAGGGAGCAGCCGAGTCCCTCGGATCAGGCTGTCGAGTGCAACCTGGTCCTGGTCCCGCGCCCGGGCCAGGTGTCCACCTATCAGCTCGTCACCGAACGTCGCCGGCAGGTCGTGGCCCGAGGCCCGGCCGACGGTCAGGTCTCGGAGGTCTCCAGCGGCACCACGGGCAGCCGCGTGGAGATGACCTACACCGAGTCCGTGCAGCGCGTGGACCCCAATGGGAATGCCCTGCTGGATATCCGGATCCAGGAACTCGTGATCAAGGCGGAGCAAGTCGGGGACTCGGTCCTGGACTTCCACAGCGCACGGCCTGAGGACGCGAACAGCCCCCTGGCCCGTCTGGTCGGCCGGGGCTACCGGGTGGAGCGGGCGCCCGGCGGGCAGGTGGTCCGGATCCTGGATGCGGCAGACGCCCGCGCGGCCGTGGCTGCGGATCCGGGCACGGCCCAGGGCAGGGCCGCGGCCTCGCTGCTCTCCGACCGGTCCATCCGAGACCGGCACTCGGTGGCGGCCCTGTCGGGCGGCGGGGCCGGACCGCACCGGACCGGGCAGTCGTGGAACCAGGTCCGAACGGTCTCCTTCGACATCCTGGGATCCAAGTCCTTCGAGAAGGTGTATACCTTCAAAGGCGTGGAGCAGGACCAAGGCAGGCCCGTGGCCGTGCTCGACTTGGAGGGTGTGCTTGCAGCCGGGGGGGCCGCCCAGGCCGGCCAGGCGGACCCGGGGACGCCGGTCTGGATCGACCAGTTTGACACCTCGTTCACGTACACGGGGCAGTGCCGCCTTGACCTGGGTGCGGGACAGGTGGACGCGGCCACCGAGGTGCTCGAGGTCCAATGGGTGGGCCTGGACCCACGGGCCGCAGTCGATGCCACCCAGGGCGAGCCGAGCAGCATCCGGATGAAGGCGACCGAGGGCTTCTGGCTCCGGAGGGTCGGCCAGACGACCCCGGAACCTCCGTCCACCCGACCTGTTTCGGGCGCGCCGCCGGGCGAGGACGAGCCCCGCCCGGTCCTGCGATTCGAGCAAGGGACGCCCCTGGAGTATCGGTTTGTCTCACAGCGGGATGTCCAGATCCTGTGGGACCCCAAACCAGCGGCCTCGATCGACCCCAACCGCGCCAGTCAGATGACCGAGTCCCTGGATCTGGTCATGGTCTACCAACCTGTGCGGGTGGACCCCAATGGCCGGGCCTTCCTCGAGGCCATCTGCAAGTCCGTCACGGCCCGGCGTACTCAGTTGACCGGCGAGCCGGACTCCCGTGCGGACGCAGTGGAGGGTCTTCGCGGACGGACCTTCTCCCTGGTCGTGGAGCCTAGCGGCAGGATCAGCGACGCCCGATCCCTGGATGCCCTGCTCAAGGAGATCGGCAGGCTCCCGTTCCGGGACGACCCCAGGCAGGGCAGGATCAAAGACCCGGAGATGATCAGCGATGTGGTGGCCACGCAGTGGTTCCTCTGGGATCCGATCGCCCGTTTGGAGGCGGGCCGCGCGGCGGTGGGCCGGACCTGGACCTCGCAGGTCTCACTCCCCACGCCCATGGTCATGCGCAAGGCCCGCGATGTCCGGTACACCCTGAAGGGGATCCGACAGACCCCCGCGGGGCGAGTGGCCGTGATCGACAGCACCTACACGCTCTCGGAACAGGCTCCGCCCGCGTCCTGGCCGATCCCGTACTCAGGCCGGTTTCGGGTGAGCGGTCCGTTCGGCATGCTCGGCGCGTACACGATCCTCGACCTTCAGGGCGCGGGCCAAGACCGGTTCCATCTCGATCGCGGCGTCTGGGACGGATCGGAGCAGCAGTTCCAGATCGTGATGCAGGCCTCGCTGCCGATCCCCCTGCGGAGAGGATCGGGTGCGCATCCCCAGGTCGTGATCCGTCAGACGATCCGGGCCGAGAGGGTGGGGTAGGGACGTGCCGTGCAGGGCAGTCCGCACCTCGGCTGCACGCGAACCGTGGTCTTCTCTGTGGAGGTCGCTCCATGCAACGCAAGAACCTATGGGCCCCATGGCGGATCGGGTACATCCAGGGGATCGCAGACGAGGCCGGGGCGTGCTTCCTGTGTCGTGAGGCGGCCCACCCGGATCCGAACGGAACGGGCCTCGTGGTGTGGCGATCGCGGCTCAGCCTCGTGGTCCTCAACCGGTTCCCCTACAACAACGGACACCTGCTCATTGCGCCCTTGCGGCACATCGCGGATCTGGCCGAGGCCACGGACGAGGAGATGCTCGATCTGATGCGTTTGGTGCGGGACATGCAAGGGCTCCTGTCCAGGGTGGTCTCGCCCCATGGGTTCAATGTGGGGATCAACCTGGGCCGCTGCGCAGGGGCCGGGCTTCCGGGCCACCTGCACGTCCACGTGGTTCCCCGGTGGAACGGCGACACCAACTTCATGAGCGTGTGCGGGGACGCCAAGGTGATCAGCCAGGGCCTGGCCGAGCTCTCCGACCAGCTCAGGCAGGCGGTGAAGACGCCCGAAACCCAGAATCCAGAAGCCGGAAGCCGGAAGTAGGGAAAGGCATGGATCCACGGGCAGGATACGCCGTCACGGAGGCGAACAGCCGGGGAAGGGACTTCCCGGAAGCCCCGCATCCCTATCGCTCCCCGTTCGAGCGGGACAGGGACCGGATCATCCACAGCTCGGCCTTTCGGCGCTTGGAGGGGAAGACCCAGGTCTTCACCCCGGGCCTCGACGACTTCTACCGCACGCGCCTGACCCACACCATCGAGGTCGCACAGATCGGCCGCACCATGGCCCGGGCCCTGGGGCTCAACGAGGCCCTGACCGAGGCCATCTGCCTGGCCCACGACCTGGGCCATCCCCCCTTCGGCCATGCGGGCGAAGAGGTCCTCAACGACCTGATGGCCCCGTACGGGGGCTTTGAGCACAACCGCCAGACCCTCCGGATCGTGACCCTCCTGGAGCACCCCTATCCCCGGTACATGGGCCTGAATCTCGTGTACGAGACCCGTCTGGGTCTGGCCAAGCACAGCAGTCCCTACGACTCGCCCGGCCACGTGGACTTTCCGGAAGGGGTGTGTTCCCTGGAAGGCCAGGTTGCCGACCTGGCGGACCGCATCGCCTACAACGGCCACGACCTGGAGGACGGACGCCGCGCAAGGCTGGTGATCGGGGAACAGGCCAGGCTCATCC
>JAGOQT010000044.1 GCA_018007255.1 Phycisphaerae bacterium
GGACCGGCCGGCAAGGGCCTCTTCCAAGCCCCAGCTGGGCGCAAAAAAAAGAAGGAGACAAGGGCAGCGTTCAAGGGAAATGGTTGTAGGCCCGTCTCGTTATTGCGATGTGCCGAGTGGCACCGAACCGCGGATGGCACCAGAGACCCACTGATCTCCGTCTGCACACGCAACACCTAGAGTATACGGTCTCTGGGGCCTTGGGTCAAGGGCCGCTCGAGCTTTTCTGCCGTGGTCGGCGAGGAGACACCTGCGCAGGCTGATTCCTTGGTCAACCTGTCGGGGCCTGACCCCAGGGCCCCAAGAACCCCCTGATCCGCACGTCGTCTCCAAGTCGCTTGATGTCGGGGCGACCCAGACGCGTGGGTGGTGCCATGCCCTCTGCGCAGGACCCCAGTTCGACCCTGCCCTGTGCCCCCAGTACAAGCGGCGCGACGTACACGCAGACCTCGTCGGCCAGGGCCCCTCTCAGGAAGGATGCGAGCACGCTGGCCCCGCCCTCGACCAGGAGCTGCTGAATGCCGCGAGCAGCAACCTGTTCCAGGACGAAGCGGAGGTGGTCTTCCGACGCCGGGCCGGCCAGGATCTCGGCCCCCTTCTTCTGGATCGCTGCGACGACCTTGGGATTGGCCTCTGCAGCCCTGGCCGTGGTGCAGATGAGAAGGGGGTGGTTTCTTGCAGTGGACAGGAGCCTGCTGGTCCGCGGTATGCGGAGGTTCCGGTCGAGCACAATCCGGACGGGGTTGCGGCCCCTGCTGGGCCTTGGCGTGAGCAGGGGGTTGTCGGCGATCACGGTATTGACCCCGACCAGAATCGCCTGGGTCCGGCGCCGCAGGGCATGGGCGTCGCGACGGCCATCCTCACCGGAAAGCCACCGCCCCTCGGCCGGATCCGCATAGGCCAGCTTGCCGTCCAGGCTCTGGGCCCACTTCAAGACCACCCAAGACTTGCCCGTCTCGACGAACTTGAAGAAGGGTGCGTTGAGGATCCTCGCGTCGTCCTCGCAGACCCCGGTGGCAACCTCGATGCCCGCCCGCTCCAGTTGCCTCAAGCCTGCCCCGCTGGCGTGGGCGGATGGGTCCCTGGCTGCGACCACCACCCTGCGGAGCTTCGCCTCAATGAGGGCATCCGTGCACGGGCCGGTGTTGCCATGGTGACAGCAGGGCTCCAGGGTCACGTACAGGGTGGCCCCGCCGGGGTGGGCGCCGATCGTCTGGCAGTCTTGGATCGCATGGATCTCCGCATGAGGCCCCCCGTACTGCTTGTGCCAGCCCCGTCCTATGATCTGGTCGGACTTGACGATCACACAGCCGACCGCGGGGTTCGGCTCCACCGAACCGATTCCACGCCTGGCAAGGCCGAGGGCGATCTTCATGTACTGGCTGTCCTGGGATTCCATCGTAGCCCTCCTGAATCAGCTGGGACCCGGGCCCAGCATCTGACGAAACTGCCGCTCATCCAACACAGGGATGCCCAGGGCACGGGCCTTGTCGAGCTTACTGCCCGGCTCCCGGCCTGCCACCACGAAGTGGGTCTTCTTGCTGACCGTGTCGGAGGACCTGCCGCCTGCCAGACGGACGGCCTCATGGGCCTGTTGGCGGGTGAAGCCCTCCAGGGTGCCGGTCACCACGACCGCCTTGCCGCTCAAGGGCGAGTCCGTGCGAGCAGACCTCTGCGGTGCGACCGGTCTGACCCCGTCAGCCAGAAGTCGTTCTATGGTGTTTTTGTTCCTGGGGTTGTGGAAGAAGTGGTGCACGCTCTGGGCGATGGTCGGACCGATCTGGTCCACGCCGGACAGATCCTCGACCGTGGCCGCCATCAGGGCCTCCAACGAGCCAAAATGCTCTGCCAGGACCTGGGCGGACTGGACGCCGATGTGTCGAATGCCCAGGGCCGCGATCAGTCTCCACAGGGGCCTGGTCTTGCTCGTCTGGATCGCGGCCATCACATTGGCCGCGCTCCTGTCCGCCATGCGGTCCAGGCGAAGGAGCTCGTCCTGGGTGAGCCGGTAGATCTCGGCAACGCTGGTTCGCACCAGCCCGGACTCCACGAGCTGGTCGATCAAGGCCGGGCCCAGGTGGGGGATGTCCATCTGGTCCCGCCCCGCGAAGTACCTCAGCCGCTCCTTGGGCTGGGCCGCGCAGTCCGGGTTCGGGCAGCGGACGTACACCCCGCCTTCGTCCTTGGCTACCTTGTGCCCGCACTCCGGACACTGCTGTGGAGGGCGGAACGGCCTGGTGTTCGCGGGTCTGAGGCCCCTATCGACCTCCACAACCTGGGGGATGATCTCGCCGGCCTTCTCGATCAGGACGGTATCCCCGCACCGCACATCCAGGCGACTCAGTTCGTCGAAGTTGTGCAGGCTGGCCCGTCTGACCGTGGTGCCCGCCAGGCGCACAGGCCTCAGATTGGCCACCGGGGTCAGGATTCCGCTCTTGCCGACCTGGACGTCGATGGACTCGACCGCCGTCCGCGCCCGCTCAGCCGGGAACTTGTATGCGATGCACCAGCGAGGGGCCCTGGCCGTGGAACCCAAGAGATCCTGTTGGTCCAGGCGATCGACCTTGATGACCATGCCATCGGTTTGGTAGGGGAGATCGTGCCGTTTCGCGTTCCAGGCGTTGCAGATCTCCACGACCTGGTCTATGTCCTCTGCGGACTGCGTATGGCTGTCCACCGGGAGGCCCAGGGCCTTGAGCCGTGCAAGGGTGTCCCTGTGGGTCTTGGCCAAGGGCTGCGAGGCCTCCCCAAGGGCATAGGCGACGAAGGCCAGATTCCTGGACGCGGTGACCCTCGCATCGAGCAGCTTGAGTGAGCCGGCCGCTGCATTGCGGGGATTGGCGAAGGGCGGCTCCGCCGCCTCCTCTCGTAGGCGGTTGAGCTCAACGAACGCAGCCGTGGGCATGTAGACCTCGCCGCGGACCTCCAGAAGGGAAGGCGTGGAGCTGCGATCCAGCAGGACCAGGGGCACGGCCTTGACCGTGCGAACGTTCGCGGTCACGTCATCGCCCGTATCGCCGTCCCCTCGCGTGGCGGCCCGGACCAGCAGCCCGTCTTCGTATCGGAGGCTGACCGCCAGGCCGTCGATCTTGGGCTCCACGACGTAGCCGTAGCGGCTGCGTCCCAGTTGTCTCCTCACCCGCTCGTCAAAGGCCCTCAGGTCTTCCTCGCTGTACGTGTTGTCGATACTGATCATGGGCACGGCGTGCCGCACCGCAGTGAACCCGTCCAGGGGGCGGTCTGAGACCCGCTGGGTGGGGGAGTCTTGGGTGACCCACTCCGGATGCTCCCTCTCCAGCGCCTTGAGCTCCGCAAAGAGCCGATCGTATCGCTCGTCGCTGATCACCGGTTGTGCGAGGACGTAGTAGCGGTAGTCGTGTCCCCGTATCTCCTCCCGCAGTGCTTGGATCCGTTTCTGTTGGGTCTGGGCCATGCCCTATCTATAGGCTCTTCCGGGTCTTTTTTCAAGGAGGTTGGCTGGGCGCATGGGCGCACGGCCCGGCGTCCTAGGGCCGGCAATAGAGGGTCAGGCCGCCGGTGTACTCGAACCTGGGCCAGCCCGGTTTGGCCAGGTCCTTTAGCGGGGCCTCAAGGAACGCGAACCGCGGGTCCTCAACCCCCACGAGGATTGCGCTGGCAGGCCGGGCCTGCACGCAGTCGGACAGGGACACGGGGCCCACGGTGTGGGTCTGCTCACGCTCCGCAGGCGTGAGCTGATCGGCGACGCGATAGAGGATTGATCCGCAGCTCAGTTCGCGGTAGATCGGACAGCCTCCTTCCAGGGCCAGCAGGGGGGTCAGGGTGAGGACCCTCCTCGGAGCAGGGACTGAGGCAGCGATCTCGCGGGCCAGACGGTGCATCCTCAGGGGCTCCCAGGTCGTTCTGTCCGCTGCGGCAGCCACGTGCAGGGGGGCCCCCGGGTTGGACGCCAGGGTTGCCAGTACGGCCAGGGCCACGAGGCCGGAGCCCCATTGCAGGCGCCGAGGATCTTTCGAGCGGGCCAGGCAGCCCAGCGGGAAGGCCAGGCTGGCGACCAGAAACGGGACAGGGACAGCCCAGTACTGGTGCCACATGGTGGGGGGGATCAGGGCGACCAGGGAGAACACGATGATCAGGGCAACGGTCATAACGAACTGCACCCGCAGCTCGTCTTGCCGGGTCCCGCGCGACCGCCACGCCCAGGTTACCAGTCCCACGACCAGGGCAAGGAGGACAAGGGTCCCGGGCGTGGTCAGGCACTGTGCAGTGAGGGCGGCCTTGTTGTGGGTCATGCCGATGCCCTGCAACCATCGCCCGTAGAGTCGGGGCAGGGTGACCAGGTTGATCCACAGGGCCTGGGGCGACTGAGCAGCCACCCACGCCGGCCAGGCCGCACCGGCCGCAACACCCGCCCCGAACGGAAGGATCCAGGACCGGGTCCTCATGCCGGACCGCTTGGCTCGGACATGCAGGGCAGCCGCAAACACGGGTAGGACAAGGATCGTGGTGGCCCGCATGCCTGAGGCCAGCATCAGGAGGATCCCCAGACCGGCCACCCTCCAGGATGTGGCCCCCCGACCGGTGTGTCCGGCAGGGAAGAGCCATAGGGAGGCCAGCACCAGCATCACGACCACATCGTGGTTCCAGGCATACCCATTCGCGTACTCCACCAGGGGGTTGAATGCGTACAACCCCGCGCCCCCTATGCCCAGCCAAGCCCCGAGCGGGCCGCCCCCGATGACCCGCACGTAGATCCCCACGATCAGGACCATCACCAGCACGTTGCACGCAACGGAGACGATCCTGGCGTGCAGGAGGTAGTGGGTGGTCCCTGTCGCGCGGAACACGGCTGCGCAGAGCAGGGGGTGGTAGGGGAGTTGGGCGGCGTAGGAGAAGTCCAGATAGGGCAGATGGCCTTGGGCCAGGAGGACGCCGGCAGTGCAGTACATCTGCTCGTCCCGCCCCACGGGCTTGGTCATGCTGTTGCCCACCATCAGGGCCCCCAGGACCGCCAACGCCCCTGCGGCCCCCAGGAGCTTGGCCGCGTGCAGTCGGTTCTGTCCTGGCCTGGTCGGTGGTTCTCCCATGGTCCTCACGTCACGCGGCTCGGGCGGGCTGTGGGAGCCGGAAGGGGCGGCTATGCGGGGCGGTCTCCGCTCGAGCCGGGTCTGGGGAGGACGACCTCGAAAACCGTGCCTTGTCCGGGTGTGGACTGGACACCGAGGCGGCCGTCATGGGCCTCCACCACAGTCTTGCAGAAGGCCAACCCCAAACCCGTTCCAGAGCACTCGCCCGCCCGCCCATTCTTGCGTTTGGTGGAGAAGAACGGCTCGAAGATCCTGCCCAGTACAGAGGCCGGGATGCCGGGCCCGGTGTCCCGAACCTCGATCCGCACCGCCCCGGGCTCCGCATCCGCCCGCACCCAAAGAGTCCCTCCCCGCTCCAGCATGGCCTCTCGGGCATTGAGGACGAGGTTCATGACGACCTGCTGGATCTGCACGAGAGAGCCACTGATCTCAAGGTCGGCCGGAATCTCGATTCGGACGTCGATCTTATCCCGGCTGAAGTCGCGGGCCAGACACGTGAACACCTCCTCGATCAGGGGGCGCAGAGAGCCGGTGGCCTTGTCCTGTGTCTGTCCGTGGGCTACGGCCATCACGCTCCGCATGACCTTGGAGGCCCGCTGGCAGCTCAGAACGGCCTTGCGAAGGGCCTTCTCAGCCAACTCGCGGTCATCCGGGTGGTTCAGGGCCAACTCGGCGTAGTTGCCGGCCGGAGTCAGGAGGTTGTTGATCTCATGGGCGATCATGGAACTGGCGGATCCGATCGCGGCAAGGGGCTGCAACTGCTGCAGTTGCGACTCAAGGATCCGGGTCTGCCGCCCTCCCTCCTCAATGCACCTGTGGAGAGACCGCCGCCTCTCGATCACGCTTGCCAAGTTCCCACTCCTGACGTAGAATACCCTAGGCGGGACTTGCCGTCCGTGGCAAGCCACCTCAGTGTTAGTATCGACCTTGGCCGGGCGTTTTCTTGAGGAAATGGCGCAGGATCAATGTCCTAGAATCTCCATGGGTATGGCCTTCGAATGACTGAGCGACAGATCCTGGAGGAGATCCTCAGGGTGCTGGAGACCCATGGCTTGGAGGTTCGCCATGAAGGTCTGGGAGGCAGTTCGGGCGGACTCTGCACGATCCACGGCAGGGCGGTCCTGTTCCTGGACGATCAGGCCCCAGTGGAAGACCAGTTGGACCTCTGCGCAAAGGCCGTACGCAAGGTCGTTGACCTGGAGACCTGCTATCTCAAGCCGCAGGTGAGGCAGGCCATGGAGGATCGGGGCGGCTGAAAGGGGCGTGTTCCGGGCCGGGTGGCACCGGGATCGCCGGGGGCGGAGGCGCCGCGCTTGTATCGGACTCGGCGCACCGGTATCATGTACCCCATGTCAACGAGACGCAAGGCTTGGGGAGAAGACCGCTCATGAAGAAGGCCCTATCGGAGCCAAGCCAGGATGGCCGGCGCCCTGTTGTCCTGATCGTGGATGACAACCGGCAGAATCTGGAGTTGTTGCAGGCCTATCTCGAGGAGCTGGACTGCGAGAGTGCGACCGCCACGGACGGTCTGGAGGCCCTCAGACTCGCCGCAAGTCGCAAGCCGGACCTCGTCCTGCTGGACGTGATGATGCCCCAGATGAGCGGGTTTGAGGTGTGCAGGAGGCTCAAGAGCCAGGAGGATACGTCGGACATCCCGGTCATCATGGTCACGGCCCTGAATGAGTTTGGTGACATTGAGCGGGGGATCGACTGTGGTACGGACGACTTCGTATCCAAGCCCGTCAACAAGCTCGAACTGCTGACTCGAGTCAGGACGATGCTCAAGCTCAAGCACATCACGGACAAGCTGGAGCGGACCCTGGCGTATCTCAGCAAGATCGAAGGCCAAGCCGCCGACCGAGGGACCTCTTCCTAGCCCGCAGGTTCCAGGCCTGGGTGCGTGCCTTATGGGTCGCGTCCCAGGGCCGAACCAGCTGCTACAGGGCATACCGCCGTCCCATTCGGCCCCTGCAGTCCCATCGCATGGGGATTTGTACGTCAACCGTGTATGCCGATTGGCCGATCCCCTCAGGGGCGGCAGACTGCCCGCCGTGCCGGGTGTCCTCCTTCTTGCCACCCGGCCTCTGGCTTCGGAGATTGGGACGGAACACGGTAGCTCGGAACGACCATGTGCAACCACCTCCTGGAGACTCTCGGCAGGGGACTGGCCGTGGACACGGCAGGGCTCCTGATCCGGTGGCTGAATGACTACGGCTACACACTCCTCCGCGACGGATCCGAGTCTCGGACCTGGTTGGAGGAGGCCGTGGAGGACCTGCTTCGGGGCAGGCCCGGGTCTGCGGAACAGCGTGCGCAGGCTTGCCTGACGGCGGATCCGTAATGCACGGCCGCACACATGGTCCTGGGCGCCGCACACCTTGCCGAGAACCGGGTCGGCAGGGCGGCAGAGGCCCTGCAGACCGTGTGCCGTCGGCGGCCAGACCAAACCCTGGCCCTCTATGTCCTGGGGCACTGCTGTGAGCGACTGACAGACGAGTCTCGGGCCGTTGCCTGTTACCAAGACAGCCTCAAGCTCCGCGGGTTCCTCCGCCTGCCATGCCTCCGCCTGGGCGCAATCCACGTCAAGAACCTGCAATACGACTCCGCCCTGGACCAGTATCTGGCCCTGCGGCGGATCGACCCGGAGGTCATGGCCGTTCACACGGGCATCGGCCATCTCTACACGGCCACGGGCCAGTACACAAAGGCGATCGAGGCCTTTCAGAACGCCATCCTGATGGACCCCGACGCCCTGGCATGGAAGGACCCTGAGATCGACCTCCTCATCCAGACCCAGCACCTGGACGAGGCCCGCACGGCCTTGGAGGACTCCCTGGAGCAGTTTCCTGCAAAGCCGGATCTGCTTGCCAGGCATGCCGACGTCCTGTCCCTCTTGGACGACAAGGATCAGGCGGCCGAAGAATACCGGGAGGCCCTTGAGGCCTGCCCCAACTTTCTGGAGGTCGCCCTCAAGCTGGCCGCGCATCTGGAGCGACAGGAGGCCTATCGCGAGGCTGCGGAGTACTACAACCAGTCGCTCGAGATCACCGAGCAGGTCATGAACGCATACATCGGCCTGGCCAGGTCGCACCAACTGGCAGGGGACACACCCAACGCCCTAGCTGCACTCTGTTCGGCCTCCATGCTTCTGCCCAATGCCTCGCTGCTCTTGGTCCAGACGGCCCGAATGCTGATGGACCACGCACACAGTTCGCCATGGGACGAAGCCACAAGCGATCCCCACGCAGTGCCCCGCCTTCTTCACCAGGCCCTTCGGGCCCGGCTCGGCAGATACCCCAACGACCCCACAACCCTGTACACGGGCGCGGCACTGGCCTCCTATGCTCAGGACCACGCGTCGGCCCTCAACCAAATCCGGGCTGCGGCCCAACTCCATCCCGACTCCCCCCGGTTCCACAACGCACTCATCCTTCGGACCTATGCGCTGGGGGACAACGCCCAGGCCATCCGTGCCCTCACAGCCAACGCCCCAGGCCAGTCGCCGATCGATCTGTACTACAAGACAGCCGTGCTCTACTGCAGCCGCGAGCACTTCGCCGGATCCATGCTCAATCTGGATCGCCACCTCGCGGAGGGTCTGGCCCAGACGGATCCGGTTGCCCACGTCCGCGTGATCCTACAGGATGTGGGCCTCTTGGATCGCGGGCAACTCATGCTCGAGTGGCTGGAGGAAACCCTGGCCGCGTGCTCGCTGGGGTAGGCCGGCGCAGATCACCTGGCGAGCGAGGCCTAATGAAACATAACCTATCTTATGAGACCTCGGGTAGGGCGGTCCCAGGCCCGCGTTCTCACCTGGATTCCTAGCGATCGAGCGGCCTCATAGACACGGGCTCGGCCAAGATCTCGCTCAGGACTATGGCCTTCCTCAGACGATCCGCATCCATCTCCGGGAGGATACCACCCGGCTCCTCTCCTCCCGGTTCGCTGGGGGTAGCCCACAGGCCCAGGCCTGCGTGTGTGGGTAGGTCCTCGGGAATCGATCTGACGAGACCTTCGAGTCCATGCCGGATCGATGGCTCGGCGAGCACCTGCGGCTCAGCCGAGGGACTCACGTGCTCCAGGGGTTCGGTGTACGACTGGGCCATCGCGGCGTCGCTAGATGGGTCACCCGATTCGCCGACCACGTCCGGAGCGGGCTCATCTGTCGTCTGGGGTTGTGCTTCCGGGCGTTGGGTACCGGACGGCTTGGGCGACCTGCGCTTGGTGAAGGCGGACAGGGCCCAGAAGGCCACCAGGATCACCGTGACCAGGAGGTTGACCAGGCCGTCGTCGTCCATGGGGGCGGCGGCCAGGGGCAAGTGGAGTACGGACGCAATCATGGTAGGGTGTTGGGGGCTAGTCCTTCTCTTCCTTCTCCCTCTTCTTGGGTTTGGCGATGGATTCCCGCATCTGGGTGTCAGCCAGGACGTTCCGCATCCGATAATAGTCCATGATGCCCAGGTTTCCGCTCTGGAAGGCCTGCGCGATGGCCAAGGGGATCTTGGCCTCGTTCTCCACGACAAAGGCCCGCATCTCCTGCTCCCTGGCCACGGCCATGGCGCGGCGCTGCTCGGCCTCGGCCTTGGCCCTCCGCATATCGGCCTCCGCCTGGCTGGCCTGGAGCTGGGCGCCGACGTTGGCGCCGACGTCCACGTCCGCAATGTCGATCGAGAGGATCTCGAATGCCGTGCCTGCATCCAGGCCCTTGGCCAAGACCGCCTTGGAGATCGCGTCCGGCTGCTCGAGCACGGCCTTGTACGTAGCTGCGCTGCCGATGGTGCTGACAATCCCTTCGCCCACGCGTGCAATGATGGTCTCCTGGGTGGCGCCGCCGATCAGCCGCTGGATATTGGCTCGCACCGTCACCCGGGCCTTGGCCTTGAGCTGGATTCCGTCCTGGGCCACCGCATCCACGGTCTCGCGGCCCTTGGCACGATCGGGGCAGTCGATCACCTTGGGGTTGACGCTTGTCTGGACGGCCTCCAGGAGGTCACGGCCGGCCAGATCGATGGCCGTGGCGGTCTTCCAGGACAGGTCGATGTTGGCCCGGTTGGCGGCGATCAGGGCGCGGACCACGTTCGGCACCCGCCCCCCTGCCAGATAGTGGCTTTCCAGGTCCCGGGTGGTCAGCTCGAGACCCGCCTGGACGGCTGTGATCCGGCCGATCACGATGACCCGACTGTCGACCTTGCGGAGCCACATGCCGATCAGCTCCGAGAACCGCACGTCGGCCCGAGAGAGTTTGGCCTGGAGCCACAGACGGAAGAACTTCAGAAACAGGAGCAAGGAGATCAGGACGACCGTGCCCAGGACGACCAGGACGACCATCGCGATCATCCCGGAGAGGTCTTGGTTGCCCTGCCCTGGAATCTGTAGGGAGAGGACGCTGTCGAACATATCGAGTCCTTTCAATGATCCGAGGAGGAGTCCGATTCCGTACACGCGACTCACGAGGACCGGATCCTCACCGTGGGCTGCGTGCCGTGCACCCGGATGACCTCCACCGAGACACCCCTGTCAACATAGCCGCTCTCGGCCAGGCATTCAATCCTCTTGCCCGAGAATTCACAGACCCCCACCGGCCGCAAGGGCGTCACCACTACACCCCTGGCCCCAACGAGGCGGCGGAGCTGGTCTGCATCCGGGACGGCGTCTCCGGTGGGGCGTTCCGGCGGGACCAGCGTCACCGCCCTACCGAACCGGGTCTTGGGGAAGACCCTGTAGGCCAGGACGAGGATCGAAGGGATCATCACCAGGGCCGTGCCCACACCGATCCATCCGGCGACTACACCCTGCTGAAAGAACAGGGCGATCCCCCCTGCCGCTGCCGCCAAGGCGCAGAGGCCCAGAATCCCGCCGCTGGGCAGGAAGACCTCGGCGATGAGGAGTGCAGCGCACACCCCGTACAGAACGATGGCCAGAATCAACCTGGTGGTCATCCTGCGTCCTCCGTATGGCCCGCCCCGCCCGATGCCGAAGGGGCATCCGGCGACCGGGTCGGTTGAACGACGACGCGGTTCCCGTGAACCTCGGTCACCCGGACCTGCGTTCCCGGCTGCAGGAACTCCGCCTGCGTGACGCAATCTGCGAGGAGCTGTCCAAACCGCACGCTGCCCGCCGGTCTCAGGGTCGAGACCACGATCCCGACATCCCCTACTTGAGGCTCGCTTCGCCCGCTGATCCCCCCCCCTCCCTTCTCATCGCGCGGGTCGCCCCTGCTCGGGGCCAGGACCAGTCCCCTGAACATGCTCAGTCTGGGCAGAGTCCTGGCCAAGACGACGGCACAGACGGCGAACCCGCCCAGCCCCATAAGGAGGCCCAAGGCCCCGTCCGTGAAGACGTCCCAGTCCAGGGGCGTCTGAGGCCAGGGCAACCGACCCGGGCTGTTCTTGACCAACATCCCGAATAGACCCGCCAACAGACACACGATCCCTGCGATCCCAGCGAGTCCGAAACCGGGCAGCACGAACACCTCGACCAGGAGCAGCACGAGCCCCCCCACCACGAGCGCGACCTCGAGCCAATTGGCCAGGCCGATCAGGTACTTGCTGCCCAGCAGCACGCCGAAGCAGACGACCGCCACCAGTCCGGGCAGACCCAGCCCGGGCGCGCTCAACTCCACATACAGCCCGATCAGGGCGGCCATGAGCAAGATCCCGGTGACCGCGGGGTGATTGAGCCTTCGGACCAACTCCTCGGACCAGTTCGTGTCCATGGCCACCACGGTCTGCGCAAAGGCCACCCCGTCTCGCTCGGCCAGGAAGGCCAGCACGCCGTTCACGTCCTGCACCACGGCCCTTGCGATCCCATACTCGTAGGCCTCGTCCGCGTGCACGGTCAGGAGCCTGCTCTTGGAGTCGACCAGTCGTTTGCCGTCCAGGTCATACTGATTGGGATCTGTGGGCAGGTGATCGGCCTCGAAGTACTCGTCCTGGCCGGTCTGGCGGTTGCGGACCCGATACACCTCGACCTCCATGGTGACCATGGCCCGCAACAGGGCCTGCGGATACCCGTTCGCCTTGGCGGCCCGATCGAAGATCGCGCGGATGAAGCTCTCGGTCTTCTCCCGCTCGATGCCCTCGAGCTTCTCGCCCAGGGCGATCGGTGCGCAATCCCCCAGGGTCGTGTTCTCCCGCATGAGGATGTCTTGACAGGAAACACTGATCATCGCCCCGGCCGAGATGGCCTCGGTGACCACGTAGGCCACGGTGTGGGCCCGCTTGGCCGCTTCAAAGATGAGGTACTTGGAGATCGTGTCCGCGGACTCGACCAGGCCGCCATACGTGCCGATCTCGTAGATCAGGTGGGTCGCCCCCTGGTCGAGTGCCGATCGGGTGCGGCGGCGTATGGACTGGTAGAGGCCGTCGTCGATCATCCCCTTGCAGGTGATGATCGCGGCCTTGCCGGGCGATGGCTCTGCAGCCCGCGACGGTAGGCCCGCCCCCAGGGCGGCGGCCAGTATGACCCCCAAGATCCGCCGGATGTCCATGGCCGGGATTCTATCCGCAACCTGCGGCCCGTTCAAGACCTGCGCTGGTCGAGAAAGGTCTGGAGGATCTCGGCTGCGGCCACGGCGTCCAGTCGCTTGCGTCTCTTGCCTGCGGGGAGGTCCATGCCGGCCAGCTTCTCCTGGGCGGAGAAGGTGCTCAGCCGCTCGTCGCACAGATGGATCGGGACCTTCAGATGTCCCTGCAGGGATTCCACAAATCTCCGTACGGCCCGGGCCTGGGGGCCCTCGGTGTCGTCCATGTTCAGGGGCAGGCCGACCACCACGGCCTGGGCCGACTCCGCTGCCACGACCTCCGCGATCCGCTCGCACAGCCGATCCGGGCCTTCGAGGACCCGCAGCGGCGATGCGATCGTCTCGTGGGGATCGCAGATCGCCAGGCCCGTGCGCCGCGCACCGTAGTCAATGGCCAGATATCGCATAGGCCCCTGCCGCCCCCCCCTGTCGCTGGTTCACAGGTACTCGGTCCGCCCCCGCCTCTCCATCCTGTCCAGGAGGTCCTTGAGCCTGTCGGCCCGGTGGACCGGACACACGAGCGTGGCGTCCGGGCTGTGCGCAACGAGCACGCCCTCCATCCCGATCACTGCGATCAGGTGGCCGTCCTCCTCGCTCACCACCAGGGTGTCCGTGCAGTCCAGGAGTTCGAAGGCCTTGGCTGCAGTCACGTTGCCCTGGCCGTCGGCCCCGATCAGTCGGCCCAGGGCCGCGAACGAACCCAGGTCCATCCACTGACAATCGAGCCGGATGGCATGCACGTCCGTGGCCTTCTCCATGACCGCGAAGTCGATGCTGATCTTGGGCAGCCTGGGGAACCACTCCCGGATCGCGGCCTCCTGGCCCGGCGCGCCCCATGCCGCGCGAATCCGCGCAAGGGGTTCCTCCGCCTCGGGCAGGAACCTCCGGATGCAGTCCAGGATCGTCTGCGCCTTCCACACGAACATCCCCGAGTTCCAGAGTGTGCGGCCGCCTTCCAAATAGGCCTTCGCGGTAGCCAGGTCGGGCTTCTCCTTGAAGGCCTCGACCGCGTGTATGGGGTTCTCGCACCCCTGGGACGCGGCCGCACCCCCGACCTGGATGTAGCCCAACTCGGTGCTGGGAAAGGTCGGGGCAATGCCAAAGGTCAACAGGGACCGCGGATGCCCGTGCACGAACTGCAGGCCGTCCCGGATCGCCTGCTGGAGGACCTCCACAGGCCGGATCACGTGGTCTGCGGCCAGGACGACCATGGTGGCGTCCGGGTCCCTGGCGGTCAGGGCCGCAGCAGCCAGGCCGATCGCACCACAGGTGTCGCGCATGAGGGGTTCCACGATGAACTGCCCGGAGGGCAGCTCGGGCAGTTCCTGCCGGACGCGATCCGCGTAGTCGATGTTGGTCAGGACCAGGATGCGGTCCGGATCAAACAAGGGGCCGAGCCTCTCGAAGCAGGCACCCAACAGGGTCTTGCCTTGCAGGAGACGGAGCACCTGTTTAGGGCGGTGCCTACGGCTCAGGGGCCAGAGCCGCTTGCCGGTCCCGCCCGCCATGATCACTGCATGATCCATCACTATGCCCGTTGGGACTCGAACCCAAAACCTTTGGCTCCGGAGGCCAACGCTCTATCCAATTGAGCTACGGGCACAGATCCGGGCCGTATCGTACCTCCAAGTCCGCCCAAGTCAAGGGCGAGCGCTGGCAATGTGGAAGGGGTCCCCGGCTGGGGTCCGGACCGCAAACCGGTCCGGCTGAGCCGCGGACTGTCCCGATCGGGAGCTTGACGGTGGGGAGCCGGACCCGTAGAGTATGGCCGAAGTCGAAGACGGTGTGCTTCGTACAGGTCCGGATCTCGGTCTCTTGGGGGCAAACGTGTGAAGCAAGGACTGGTTGTCTTCATCGGCGTGCTGCTGGCCCTGCTCGCGGCCAGCTACCTCTTCTCGGACAGCGGTTCCGCGGACGTCCGCATCCTCAAGCTTGCGCACGGACTGAACACCCAGCACCCCGTGCACAAGACCATGGAGTGGATGGCCAATCGGGCCAAGGAACTGTCGGAAGGCCGGTTGATCGTCCAGATCTTCCCGAGCGAGCAGTTGGGCAACGAGAAGGAGTGCATCGAGGCCCTTCAACTGGGCTACCTGGCCATGACCAAGACCAGCACGGGGCCCATGGAGGCCTTTGTGCCCAGACTGCGGGTCTTCGGCATCCCTTACCTGTTCCGCGACGGGGAGCACTTCTGGAAGGCGGCCCTGGGGCCGATCGGCAAGGACCTCCTGGTGGCGGGCGAGGGCAAGGGGCTTCGGGGCCTGTGCTACTACGAGGCGGGGGCCCGCAGTTTCTATGCCAAGAAGTCGATCCACAGCCCTGAGGACCTCAAGGGCATGAAGATCCGGGTGATGAACAGCGTCATGGCCATGGACATGATCAAGGCCATGGGCGGCTCGGCCACGCCGATCTCGTGGGGCGAGCTCTACACGTCCCTGGACCAAGGGGTGGTGGACGGCGCGGAGAACAACCCCCCTTCCTTTGACACCTCCAGGCACTTCGAGGTCTGCAAGTACTACAGCCTGGATGAACACGTCCGCCTGCCGGACATGCTGGTCATCAGCACACGGGTCTGGAGGAGCCTGAGCCCGGAGCAGCAGGCGACCCTGCAGAAGGCCGTGGACGAATCCGTAACCTACGGGCGCAAGCTCTGGGAGGAGGCCGAGCAGGCGTCCCTGGACAAGGTCAAGGCCGCGGGCGTGACGGTCACCCATCCGGACAAGGGGCCCTTCCAGGCCTCCGTACGCCCCATCTGGCAGCGCTACGAAACGGCGTCGGATCCGGAGGATGCTGCGATCGGCAAGCTGATCAGGGATATTCAGGAGGTCCAATAGTGACGGCTCAGATCAAGAAAGCCCTGGACAAGTCGCTCGAGATCCTGGTCATGGTTGTGGTGGCCGTGCTCGTGCTCGACGTGCTCTGGCAGGTCTTCACCCGCTTTGTCATCAAGGACCCCAGCAACTGGACGGAGGAGCTGGCCACCTTCCTGCTGATCTGGGTGGCCCTGCTCGGGGCGGCCGTGGCCCTGGGCCGGGGGGCCCACCTGGGCATCGACTACTTCGTGGGCAAGCTCCCGGAGCCGGCGAGGGTGAAGACAGAGCTGTTCGTGTTCGCCTGTGTCTTCCTGTTCTCCCTGCTCGTGATGGTGGTCGGCGGCCTGGACCTGGTCGTCACGACGTTCCACCTCCGGCAGATCTCGCCGGCCATGCACCTGGACATGGGCTATGTGTACCTGGCGGTGCCGATCAGCGGATGCTTCCTGGTCCTGTACAGCCTGATCGGCTTCGTTGAGCGACTGCATCGGATCCTCCACCCTGGAGAGCCTGCATGAACTTCCCCATCCTGGTCCTCGTCGTTGTCTTCCTGATCCTGGTGGTCCTGAACGTGCCCGTGGCCTTCTGCATGGGGATTGCGGCCATGCTCGCCCTCCTGGCCATGGGCGACCTGCCCGCGTTCGTGTCCGTGGCCCACGGCGTGGCCACGGGGATCGACAGCTTCGCCCTCCTGGCCATCCCCTTCTTTATCCTGTCCGGCCTGCTCATGGGCCAGGGGGGGATCGCGCGCCGCCTGATCGATCTGGCCAACGTCCTGGTGGGTCGTTTCCGCGGGGGCCTGGCCCTGGTGAACATCATGACGTGCATGTTCTTCGGCGCGATCTCCGGCTCGGCCACGGCCGCGATCTCCAGCGTGGGCGGGTTCATGATCCCCTTGATGAACAAGATGGGCTATGACAAGGACTTCAACGCCTCGGTGACGATCACCGCGGCCACCACGGGCCTGCTCATCCCCCCGAGCAATGTGATGATCGTCTACTCGTTGGCCACGGGCGGCATGGTCTCCATTGCTGCGCTGTTCATCGCCGGTGTCCTGCCCGGCATCCTGGTCGGTCTGGGGCTCATGCTCGTCGCCGCAGTGATCTCCATCCGGCGCAGCTACGGCAAGGGCGAGCGGTTCACCCTCGGGCAAGGGCTCACGGCCTTTCTGCACGCCATCCCCTCCCTGCTTCTGATCGTGATCGTCCTGGGGGGCATCCTGTTGGGATACTTCACCGCGACCGAGGCCTCTGCAGTGGCGGTGCTCTACTCGTTCATCCTGGCGGTCGTGGTGTACCGGGAGGTCAAGCTCCGCGACCTGCCCCGGATGCTGCTCCAGTGCGGCGTGACCACCTCCGTGGTCTTCCTCCTGATCGGCACGAGCATGGCCATGAGCTGGGTCCTGGCTGCCGAGAGGGTCCCGCAGGACCTCAGCGCAGCCCTGTTGAGCCTGACCAGCAACAAGGTCTCCCTGCTCCTGATGATCAACGCCATCCTCCTGGTGGTAGGCTGCTTCATGGACATGACCCCCGCGGTCCTGATCTTCACGCCCATCTTCCTTCCCGTCGTGGCCAGTGTGGGGATCGAGCCCCTGCAGTTTGGGATCATCATGATCATGAACCTGTGCATCGGCCTGTGCACGCCCCCTGTGGGCACCTGCCTGTTCCTGGGGTGCGGGATCGCCGAGACCACGGTCACACGGGTCATGCCCAGGATCCTCCCCTTCTACATCGCCATGATCGTCACGTTGCTGATCTGCAGCTACGTCCCTTGGTTCTCCAACTGGCTGCCGGGCCAACTGGGGTTGCTGAAGTAGGCCGCGACGGCAGGACCCTGAGCAGTGCGAGTCTTGACCCCCAACGAGTTCGGCCAGGTGCGACCGGGAGGCGTGCTCGCGATCGGGAACTTCGACGGTGTGCATGCAGGCCACCAGGAGATCCTGAACACGGCCCGCCAGCTCGCCGCGGACCGGCGAGCCGGACTGACCCTCATGACCTTCGAGCCCCACCCCGCTGTCATCCTCCACCCGGACACGGCCCCCAAGATCTTGACGCCTCTGGACTGGAAGCTCCGCCTCTTGGGCCGGTTCGCGGACGCCTGCGTGGTCGTCTTGGAGGACAACAGGGAGCTGCTCCGCCTGGATGCGGAGGCGTTCGTAGACCAGTTCCTGATGCCGGCCATCCGGCCGTCTGTCATGGTGGAGGGGGTGGACTTCAGGTTCGGTGCGGATCGTCGCGGCACGGTCGAGACCCTGACCGGCCTGGGAAGGACTCGGGGGTTCGACGTGAAGGTCGTGCCTTCGAGGCAGATC
>JAGOQT010000368.1 GCA_018007255.1 Phycisphaerae bacterium
ACAAGGATGTTCCTGACCGTGGTCTCACCGATCTTGTATCCGAGGTAGACGATGCAGTCCCTGATCCTGGTGTATCCCCACCACGGATTCTCCTTCTTGAATCGCAGGACTAGGTCGATGATCTCTAGCGAGACCCTGGGCCTGCCAGGGTCATTGCAGTTCTCACTGCCATCGTACTTCTGGGCGATGAGCCTGCGATACGAGCCAAGGATGGTGTCAGGCGTGAAGAGGACAGAGGTCTCTTCGAGAAGCCTTCGGCTGAGTTCCCTGGCCTTGGCTGCGATCCTGATCGTCTGATGATCACTGAGCAGGATCCGATTGTCCTTCTCCTGGACTTCTTTGAGGACGCGGACTTGTTCCTTCAGGTACTCGATGGCCTTCCAGAGTTCCTTGTCGATGCAGTAGGCCAGACAGGTCACAAGAGCAAGCCAGAGGTTGTGTTTCATGGTCCGGGAGGCTAACGGCTCACGAGGCGGTGGGCAAGTACTTTCGTCAGGCAATGGTACAAGTCCATTAGTCTATTGTACTTATAACGCGATGGTATTTGCACCCTACGGGACCTGGCGGAGGTGGCCCAGGCACACGGCCCGCCTGGCCGTCTCCCTGGCCTCACGCAGGATCGGAAACAGCAGGGCCATCGGGATTGCGATGATCGTGATCACCACCAGCAGCTCGATGAGGGTGAATCCGGTTCGTGATTCTTCGTCTTTCGTTGTTGGTTGTTGGTGTGAACTCATGCTTTGGGTCCTGACATCTGGCATCTGGCTCCTGAGTCCTTTGTTCTCCTAGTCGCAGATGCAGATTATCCTATTATGCTAGACGTGACCAGCGGAGGAATGCAGGTGAACTATCTTCTGTACAAAGGTAGCACTCCTCGCTATACCCACGGTCATGAAGAGACTCCTGATCGATACCCAGGCGATCAACGGTTCAATTCCCCGCTGGGGGAGCGAACGGGTCCAGGAGGCGATCGTTGTTTTCCTGTTCTTTCTGTGGCTGCGGCTGGCCGTGGGCCTGCACCTGCTCTTTCACGGAGCCGGGGTGATAACAAACTTTCCCTCGTTCTACACGACGTGGGGATTCTTTCTCGATCACACGTCCTACCCAGGCGGACCGACCGAGTACCTTTCCGCCTTTCTCTCGCAACTCTTATATATCCCCTGGCTGGGGGCGATGGTGGTGGCGGTCCAGGCCTGGGCGTTCTGTCTCTGCGTGGCCTATCTCCTGGAAGCCGCTGGGCTGGGATCTTGGCGGGTGTTCCGCTACGTGCCCGCGATGCTCCTATTGGTGATCTATGGCCGCTATACCTACCACTTTCCTGCAACACTGGCGGTGCTGACGGCCCTGGGCCTGGCCTGTGGAGTGGTCGCCATAGGAAGGCGATGGCCTGGAAGACCAACCCGTCTGGCGGGCTTCTTTGCCGCCTTCGTGATCGGCTATCTCTTGGCCGGCGGGGCGGCCCTTATCCTGGCCCTGATCTGTGTCCTGTGGGAATGCCTTTTCGTCAAGGATTGGAGAGCCGGATGGATTTGTGCCGTATGGGCGGCGGCCATGCCCTACGTCATCGGAGTACTGGGCTTCGGCGTGAGTCTGGTCGATGCCTACACCCGACTGCTGCCTTTCTCCTGGAGGGTCTTGTACTACGAGCCCCGCAGCCGATACATAACGGTCGTCTACGTCCTGGCTGGATTTGTCCCGGTCATCCTGGGTGCAGGGGGCGCAATCCGCCTGGCCGTGGATTACTACCGGCGCCACAGAGCCAAGGATGGGCGAAGGTCCACCCGGGCGACCGTGCCGCCGAAGGGCCTCGCTCGAATCCGGGCCGCCGCATACCGGATCATCGGACTGGGAGAAGGCGGATGGTTTGTTCGAACTGCGGTTGTCATCGTGGCCCTTGCGGCCGCGGCGATCCTCTCCCTGGATACACGGGAGAGAACGCGGTTCGCCGTGGACTACTATGCCTTTCACAAGAGGTGGCCCGATGTCCTGGCCGCGGCCAGGAAGGCCCCAGACATTCTCTTTGTGATGCAGGCCGTCAACAGGGCCTTGTATCACACGGGCCGGCTCGACCGGGAGATGTTCCAGTGGCCGCAGGAACCGGCCGCCCTTCTTCTGAACCGATCTCCATCCAATCGGGTCTTCTGGCAGAGCTTCGATGTGGACCTAGACCTCGGACTGGTGAACATGGCCGAGAACGCCCTCACCGAGTCTCTGGAGGGGCTTGGGGACCGGCCGATGATCCTGCAGAGGCTGGTCGTGGTCAACCTGATCAAGGACCACCCCGACACGGCTCGTATATATCTGGGGGCCCTGTCGCGGACCCTCTTCCACAGGGACTGGGCAGAGGAGTGGCTGCGGCGGATCGAGGCGGACCCACGCTTGTCCGGTGACCTGGAGATCCAGACCCTCCGCTCGATGTCCCTCGATCGGGATCGTCCTTCCGTTCGCCTGCCCGAGGAGCAGATGCTGACGTGGCTATTGGACAGGAACCCCGAAAACCGGATGGCCTTTGAGTACCTGGAGTCCTGGTTCTTGCTCACCAAACAGTTGCCGAAGTTCATGGAGCCCATCGGGAAGCTGAAGGCCTTCGGCTACACGGAGCTTCCCAGGCACTATGAGGAGGCCATGCTGATCTACGCCTATGGATCGCGAAAGCGGATCGACATCCAGGGATTCAAGCCGAGTGGTCAATTGCAGAAGCGGGCGGCCGAGTTCAATAAAGTCGTGGCCCTATCCGTTACGGACAGACGGGCGGCCGTGGACCAGATACGGAACCGGTTCCCGGGTACGTATTTCTACTACTATTTCTGTGTCCAGCCGGAGAAGAGGAGGTGATCGGCATGAGGGGACCGGAAAAGACTGAGACAGTGATCGCCACCCGGCAGGCGATGCGGGCGATCCTCCTGGCCTTGATCCTCACGGCCGGTCTGTGCGGGCGAGGGGCTGGTGCGCAAGTAACTCCGGTCGAACCGTATATCACACTGGACAGACCGGCCATGATCCATCCCGACTATGGAGGCGCGGTTCTTCCCCCGAACATCGCGCCCCTGAACTTCCTCGTCCGGGAAAAGGGGGATGCCTATTGTGTCCGGATCCATTCCGAGAAGGGACGTCCCCTGGAGGTCATCAGCCGGACCGGAGAGATCCGCCCGGATCAGAAGGCGTGGCACCGTTTGCTGGCGGAGAACCCGGGCGGTATCCTCTGTCTCGACGTCTATGTCCGGAACAGAAACGGCCCGGGGCCACAGGCACGGGAAGACCCGGCCTGGGCGCGGTTCGCCTCCCTGCACATGCCCATCGCCAGGGAGCCCATTGACGACTTCATCGTATACAGGCGGATTCGTCCCGGGCATTCTACGTGGCGGGAGATGGGGATCTATCAGCGGGACCTTCGGAGTTTCGAGGAGCGGCTCGTCCTGGACAACGGCTACTTCAAACACGGGTGCGTGAACTGCCACACCTTCTGCAACAACCGGACCGAGAGGATGCTATTGGGTATCCGCAGCCAGCCCTATGGGAGTTCGGCCCTGCTGACGGACGGGACACGGGCGGACAAGATCAGCACGAAGTTCGGGTACGCCGCGTGGCACCCCAGCGGAACCCTGGTGGCCTTGTCCGTCAACGACGTGCGCCAAGTCTTCCATTCGGCCGCCGACGAGGTCCGGGACGTCATGGACTTTGACTCCTTCATGGCGACCTACCGCCCGGGCCAGTCCGGGGT
>JAGOQT010000369.1 GCA_018007255.1 Phycisphaerae bacterium
ACGCCAAGACGCACGACGTGTACCTCGGGACCAGCCTCGAGGACGTCACGGCAGCCACGCGGACCGATCTCAGGGGTGTCCTGGCCAGCCAGAACCAGGACGCCAACACCTACCCGGTCGGGCGATTGGCCTTCGGCCAGACCTACTACTGGCGGGTCGACGAGGTCAACGCCCCGCCCACGGACTCGACCCTGTTCCAGGGCGACGTCTGGCGATTCACCACAGAGCCCTATGCCTATCCGGTCAAGCCGATCCTCGCCAAGGCCTCCAGTTCGTTCAACGCCAGCCTGCAGCCCATCAAGACCATCGACGGGTCCGGCCTGAACGAATACGACGGGCATTCGACCACCCAGACCCACATGTGGCTCAGCGGCAAGACCCCCCAGCCGCCGTGGGTCGAGTACGAGTTCGACCAGGTCTACAAGCTGCACGAGATGTGGGTCTGGAACCAGAATCAGGCCAAGGAGGTGGCCAACCTGGGCTATGGGGCCAGGGACGTGACCATCACCTACTCCACGGACGGGACCAACTGGACGGCCCTGCCCGATGTCCCCGAGTTCGCCCAGGGCACTGCGGAGCCGAACTACCTCCACAACACCACCGTGTCGTTCGGCGGCGCGCTCGCCAGGGTTGTCAGGCTCACGATCAACAGCAACTGGGGGTCTGCAACCAAGCAGGCCGGCCTCAGTGAGGTCCGATTCTTCCAGGCCCCCCTGTACGCCAGGGCGCCCCAGCCGGCCCCCGGCGCCACGGACGTGTCTTTGGACTCCACATTGTACTGGCGAACCGGTCGCGAGGCGGCCCAGCACGCGGTCTATCTCGGCACGGACAGCAACGAAGTCCTCAACGGCACGGCCCCGGTCCGGACCGTGGCCGAGAACCGGGTGCCCCTGACCTCCGTGGGCGCGGAGTACGACAGGACCTACTACTGGAGGGTCGATGAGGTGAACTCGGCAGCCGCCGTCCAGTCCTGGCCGGGCCAGGAGGTCTGGAGCTTCGCGACGACCCCGTACTCGGTGGTGGACGACTTCGAATCCTACACGGAGGAGAAGGGCAACCACATCTACGAGGCCTGGGTGGACGGGTGGGACAGCGGGGGGACCAACGGCTCCGTGGTCGGCAATCCCGACGTGGAGATGGCGATCGTCCACGGCGGCGGCCAGTCCATGCCGTTCTCTTATGACAGCACGGCGGGGGCCTCGGTCTCGGAGGCCACCAGGACCTTCGACACGCCCCAGGACTGGACCCAGGGGGGAGTCCGGACCCTGGTCCTGTTCTTCCGCGGGGAGTGGGACAACGGGATCGGACAGCTCTACGTGCGGATCAACGACACCCAGGTGTCCTATGCCGGGGACACCCAGGCCATGGCAAGGCCCCTGTGGAAACAGTGGAACATCGACCTGGCCTCCCTACCCGGGCTGCAGGCGGTCCGATCCGTGACCCTGGGTGTGTCCGGGGCCGTGCGCGGAAAGCTCTACGTCGACGACCTCCGGCTCTATCGGGCCGCACCTGAGGTGCCGTCGCCGGTGGATCCGGGGACCGCGGGACTGGCGGCCTCCTACAGCTTTGAAGGCGACGTGAAGGACGGGTCAGGCCACAAGCTCGACGGCACGGCCGTGAACGACCCCAGGTACGTGGACTCCCTGTCCGGCCTGGGCAAGGCCATTGAGTTGGACGGGGTCAACGACCACGTCGTGCTGCCGATCGGCACGGTGATCAGCACTCTGACCAGCACGACCATCGCGACCTGGGTGAATTTCGACACGGGCAGCACCGGCCAGTGGCAGCGGGTCTTTGACTTCGGGACCTACAGCGTGGACGTCAACGGCGTCAGCGACCCCAACTTCTACATGTTCCTGTCGCCGCGGATCCTCACCAACGGCGTGATCCGATTCGGCATCACCACAAACGGCAATGCAGCCGGGGCCGAGTCCATCGTGAGCTCGCTCAACATGATGCCGGGCGGATGGTCCCACCTGGCGGTGGTGATCGAGGCCGGCGCAGACGCCAACACCGTCCAGGTCTACCTGAACGGCGACGTCGTGGCCCGCGGCACTACGGCGACCCTGCCCAGAGACCTCGGCGTAACGGACCAGAACTGGCTGGGCCGTTCGCAGTACGACGCGGACGGGTATCTCGGCGCGGGGCTGGACGAGTTCCGTATCTACGACCGCGCGTTGTCGCCTGCGGAGATTCGTTACCTGGCGGGAGATCGTTGATCGGGGGTGGAGTCTTACGGCAATCGTACCCTGGGGCCTGCACCAGGTAGGTGTGGGCCCCGGTCGTGTGGATGATCATGGGTTTGTTCTGAATGGAGGTCTGTCATGCTGAGAAAGGCAATCGTCGGGGTCCTCGTACTGGTTGCGTCCGCCCTGACCACGGTCCAGGTGTCGTTCGGCTTCAATCCGGATACGGACGAGAGCCTCGTCGGTTGGTGGAAGATGGACGACGGGTCCGGGACTGTGGCCGCAGACTCCTCGCCCAATGGCAGTGACGCCGAGTTCAGCGGGGGTCCGCTCTGGGTTGCGGGCCATTTCGAGGGGGCCCTGGAGTTCGACGGCGTGGACGACTGCCTGGTTGCGCCGGCCCTGAACATGAACACAGACAGGGCCACCTTCACCGCGTGGGTCTGGTGCAACGGCATTCAGACCGAGTATGCGGCCATCATGTTCTGTCGGGGCGGAGGCACGATCAGCGGCCTCGATTTCAAGCCCAACAACACGATGGGCTACCACTGGAATGACGCAACCTGGTCCTACGTGGGTCCCGCGGTCCCAGTCAACGAATGGGTCTTCCTGGCCCTGGTCGTGGATCCCTCGCAGGCGAGGTTCTACATGAACACGGCCGATACCTTCGCCACACACATCAACAGCAACCCGGTCGAGCCATTCAGCTCCTCCCTCTATATCGGCCAGGACAGCCAGGGCGGGCGATGGTTCAAAGGCAGGCTGGATGACTGCCGCGTGTACAAGCGGGACCTGACACAGGACGAGATTCGGGCCGTGATGCTGCCTGCCCCTCCCGGGGCCGCAGCGGGACCCGCTCCCTCCATCGGGGCCACAGACGTGCCCCGGGACGCGACCCTTGGATGGGTTGCGGGGGCCTATGCCCAGACCCACGACGTGTACCTGGGCACCTCCTTCGAGGATGTGAACACCGCAACCCGGGGCAGTGCCCTGCTCGTGAGCCAGGGCCAGACCGCCACGACCTACGACCCGGCCGGCCTGCTCGACTTCGGCCAGACTTACTACTGGCGGGTCGATGAGGTCAATGCCGCGCCCGACAACTCGATCTGGAAGGGGCAGACTTGGAGCTTCACCGCAGAGCCCTATGCCTACCCCGTCACCCCCGTGGCGGCCAAGTCCTCCACCCCCTACGGCGCTAAGATGACGGCCATCAACACCATCAACGGCTCCGGCCTCGACCCCGACACGGACGAGCACTTGACCGGCCAGCAATACATGTGGCAGAGCGCAAAGAGCCCGCAGCCGGCCTGGATCCAGTATGATTTCGACCAGGTCTACAAGCTCCACCAGATGTGGGTATGGAACCACAACAGCGCGATGGAGGTGGACCTGGGCTACGGGGCCAAGGAGGTGGCCATCGAGACCTCGATCGACGGGACCACGTGGACGGCCCTGCCCAATGTCCCCGAGTTCGCCCAGGCCACGGGAGAGCCCAACTACGTGCACAACACCACAGTGGACTTCGGCGGTGCC
>JAGOQT010000045.1 GCA_018007255.1 Phycisphaerae bacterium
GGACTGGGCGTTCTCCGACTCGTCTTCATTGGTCCTGCCCCAGGTCATCGGATGGGTCGTTGGGGACAGCGGATTGGGAGCACCCCCGCCCTCCAGCGGGGTCTTGATGGCCTGGCCCGCGGAGGTCACCACGAGCACGTCGACCCCCTTGAAGGGGATCCGGTCGCCGGGCTTGACGACCCTGTGCCTGGCCTTGGCCCAGCACTCGTCATAGGCCTTGACCGCAGCCGTGGTCATGGGGTCGTTCACCGCTGCAGGGCCGTGGTCCACAAAGGTCACGGCCGGGATCCGGGCCACTGTGGCAGGGACGTTGTTCACGTGATCCAGGTCGTAGTGGGTCACGACCAGGTAGTCGAACTGCTTGACCCCCATCGCCTTCGCGGCCTCCTCGATCCGGATTGCGTCCCGGCCATTGAAGCCTGGGAAGCCGGCGTCGATGAGCATGGACTCGCCTGCGGGCGAGAGGATCAACAGGGCCTTGCCCCCTTCTGTGTCGATCGCGATCATGTCCAGTGTGTCTGCGCCCTGCAAGAGGGAGGCGCACGCGATGAGGATGAGTGCAACCAACCAGATCTTCTTCATGCTCCAGTCCTTTCGTTGCCCTTGCCGCCCTCGGACGCGGCCAGGTCGTCCAGGTACTCTTCTATGTGGGTGCAACCGTGTACGCTGCGGTCCAGGTTGGCGACGAACAAGACCCTGCCCCCCCGCCCGGCGCGGCGGAGCCGCCCCCCCCGGGCCCATGGAAACGCAGGGATCTCCACGGACGAGGCCGCCGAACTGAGGAGCATAGCAAGGGCCATGACCCCCGGGGACACGGTTCTGGAGAGATTCACAAACACCTCCATACACTCATAGGCTACACCTCAGGCCTTGGGAAGACAAGCCCATCTTGGTGTGACAGCCTCGTGCCTCAGGGCAGAGGAGCGCGGGACAGGTGGATCTCCGAACGAAGCCGGGATCTAGCGACGCGCAGCCGGACACCCATCCCATGACGGGGTGAAATCGGTGGACAGGAACCTCGACCGTTCGGTCAGACTCGTTCTGCGAGTCCGACAGGCTCCTGTCTCTTCATGGGGTGATCCTCTCTTCCATCAAGGCGAGTTGGGTTCAGTGGTACTCTGCGATTTCTCGAACCAAGCCTTCCACTTGACTCGGTCCTCTGAGTACGCCGCGACCGATCTCTCACATCCGACGGGTCAGTGCGTATCCTTCGGCTTCAAGTGCTTGGCCAGGAACCCCTTGACCAGGACCGGGACGTTTGGATCCTTGAATCCCCCATGGCCGCCTCCCTTGACCGTGTGGAAGGTGACCGGCACGCCAGCCTTCTTGAGTGCGGCCTCAAGCAGCTCGCTCTGATGGTGCGGTACAAGGGGGTCGGCATCGCCGTGCACGATCAGGAACGGCGGGTCGTCCCGGGTGACGTAGGTGATCGGATTAGCCTTGGCCACCTTGTCCTTGTTCTCCTGGATGGGGCCGCCGATGAGCCTGGACTCCGGCGAGTCCGCTGTGTCGTGGACCTGGCCGGTGGGCAGGCGGTGGGCATCCATCTGGAGCAGGTCCGTGGGCCCGAAGAGGTCCACGACGGCCTGGACGCGGCTGGAAACCGCGAGATTCTCCCCGAGGTCAAAGGTCTTGTCACCACCCGTGGTGCCCAGCATGGCCACCAGGTGTCCCCCTGCGGACTCCCCCCAGGCTGCAAAGCGGTTCGGGTCTATGCGATACTCGGTTGCGTGGGCCCTCAGCCACCGCACCGCGGCCTTGCAGTCCTCGATCTGGGCAGGGAAGACCGCGTGCTGACTCAGACGATAGCCGATGCCCGCTACAGCATACCCGTCCGCCAGATAGCCAAGCGGGGTGGGATTGGCCTTGCTCCCCCCAAGCCAGGCCCCGCCATGGACATGGATGATCAATGGAAGGTCCTTCCCGTCCTTGGGCAGGTACAGGTCCAGCCTCTGCCGCTCGTGTCCATTGGTCACGTAGGGTAGGTCGCGGTGGACGACGGTCCCTTCAGGGAGGCTTGCAGTGGGCCTGGGTTGCTGGCCCCATGCAGCCGAGGCGCTGAGGGTCAGGACAATGGCTGTGCGTCGTGCTTGAAGTCTCATCATGGCAAGCCCCCGTCACGGCTCAGAATCGCACCGCATGACCCAGGTAGAAGAAGAAGGCCACGGCCACACCGTGAAGGATCCACCAGTTGAGCGAGAACGTCTTGAAGTGGGACATGTTCACCTCCAGAATCGGTTGCCCAGATAGTACACGACCGCGACGAGCACGAGGTGGATCAGCCACCAGCCGAGGTGCGGATAGCGATGGGGGATTCCCTTCCTCTGCCTCTTCGCATCATAGCCGTAGAACTCCAGGTCGAAGAGGGCCTTTCCGACAAAGAACTTGCCGCAGAGGAGCAGGATATCCGCCAGGGTGGTCTGCAACAGGATCGCCCTCAGCGTGGCCGGTGTCGGCCAGTGCGCGATGGAGAAGTGGGCCATCACAACGGTTCCGACAATCGCCAGGAATCCATTCAGGACATAGCCATAGTGAATCGTCTTCTTGAAGCCAAACAGCAGAGGCACCAAGAGGACACTCAGGACGCCGGAGACTACGGTCACCAGGTTGGACGGGTTCTGAGAGACCGGATGGATCCGCAGGTGGAGCAGAAGCCCGCCGAGCCCCAGGACCACGAGTGCACTAAGCAGGATCGACTTCACATACGTCTTGCTGGACATGTTGCCTCCTTGACGTGCTCCAATGAGCAGAGTCCGTTTCGATGCCCACGATCCGCCCAACACCCACCTTCCCCATGGTCATAAGCCCGGCCCATCCGGCAGCCCCCCGATGGACGAAACCCTACCGGGGTCCCTGCGCCAAGTCAACGGAGATCATGCACGGCCGCGGGATCCTCCCTGCCCGGAGCCCCCTGACGTCGGAGCCATTCTCCAATGACCGCGACGACGTACTCGACCTGTTCGGCGGTCAGTTCGCAGCCCGGCGGGATGCCGTGCCACTTGGCCAGGCACTTGCGGCAGCACGTGGCCGTGGCGTGCTGGGCCACGAAGACCGGGTGGTTCCGCATGGGGGTCTGTCGGCCGTCGTTGACCGGATGGGCCGGGGCAATGCGGGTCCGGATGAACTCCCCGGCATGCTGGAGCACGGCCGGAAGCCCTTTCTGCTCCAGGTAGGCCCGCTCCCGGGCAAAGAGCCTGAAACGGCTTCGAAACGGCGACCTGGCCAGGGCGGCGAAGAGGCGATCGATCGCTGCGGGCTCCGTGGGCACGGGCACCTCACGCGGCGTCTGTGACCCCCTGACGGCGCGCGGCACGGCGCCGGTCCGCCTCTTTCAAGAGACGCTTGCGGAGGCGGATCGACCTGGGGCAGACCTCGACCAACTCGTCCTCCTGGATGTACTCCAGGCAGACCTCCAAGGCCATGATCCGGGGGGACTTGATCCGGGCGGCGTCGTCCTTGCCCGCGGCCCGGATATTGGTCAGGTGCTTGGTCTTGGTCGCATTGACCGGGATGTCGTTGTCCTTGCAGTGCTCTCCCACGATCTGACCCTCGTAGACCTCATCCCCCGGCTGGACAAAGAAGAAGCCTCGATCGTACAGGGCGTCCAGGGCGTACGAGGTCACGGTCCCGGTCTCGATGTTGACCATCACACCGGCCTGACGCCCGGGGATCGATCCCCGCATCGGCTCATACCGCTCGAACATGTGGTGCATGACCGCCCTGCCCTGCGTGGCATTGAGCAGCCGGGCGTTGAGACCGAACAGGCCCCTTGCGGGGATGTGGAACTCCATGCGGAGGAAGTCGTTCGTCCCGCCCTTGGTGTCCATCCTGATCAGTTCGCTCCGCCTGCTGGCCACCAAGCTCATGATGGCCCCCTGGCAGTCCATGGGGCCTTCGATCACCAGCAGCTCGATCGGCTCCTGGGTCACCCCATCCTTCTCATGGAGGATCACGCGGGGCTTGCCCACGCACAGCTCATAGCCCTCCCGCCGCATGTTCTCCAACAGGATGCCCAGGTGCATGAGGCCCCGGCCCGAGACCACGAACTCGTCCGCGGTCTCCCCTGGCTCCATCCGAAGGGCCACATTGGTCTGGAGCTCCTTCTCCAGGCGGTCCTTGATCTGCAAGGCCGTGACGTACTTGCCCTCCCTGCCGGCAAAAGGCCCGTTGTTGACCTGGAAGGTCATGCTCATGGTCGGCTCGTCGATCGCCACGAGCGGCAATGCGGTCGGGTCGTCCGGACAGGCGATGGTGTTGCCGATGTCCACCGGGTCCAGGCCGGCCACGGCGCAGATGTCTCCTGCCTCCACCTCCTCGGCCCGCTTCTTGCCCAGGCCCTGAAACTCGTACAACTGGATGACCTTCTGCTGGGTGTGGGTCCCGTCGCGGTCGATCACAGTCACCTGCTGGGCCTGGCTGAGCCTTCCGGCAAACAGCTTGCCGATGGCCACACGGCCCACGTAGTCCGAGTACTCCAGCGTGGTCACCAACATCTGCAGGGGCTTGTTCACGTCCACCTGCGGAGGGGGCACGTGCCGGATGATCGCCTCGTACACCGGCTGCATCGTGGTGCTGGGGCGGGCGAGGTCCGGAGTGGCCCAGCCCTCCTTGGCCGAGGCATAGAGGATCGGGAAGTCCAGGGCGTTGTCGTCGGCCTCGAGATCCACGAACAGATCGAAGACCTCGTTGACCACGTCGTGGGGTCTGGACTCGGCCCGGTCCACCTTGTTGACCACAAGGATCGGCTTGAGATGGTGTTGGAGGGCCTTGGTCAGGACGAAGCGAGTCTGGGGCATGGGCCCGTCAAAGGCGTCCACCACCAGGAGGACGCCGTCCGCCATCTTGAGGACCCGCTCGACCTCGCCGCCGAAGTCCGCGTGCCCGGGCGTGTCCACGATGTTGATCTTGAACTCCCGGCCTTGGGCGTCCACATACTGGATCGCGCAGTTCTTGCTCAGGATCGTGATCCCCCGCTCCCGCTCCAGGGGATTGGAGTCCATGATCAGGTTGCCCTGGCCGCCGGCAAGCTTGGACAACTCCTCGGTGCGGAACATCCCCGACTGCGCGAGGAGCTGGTCCACCAGCGTCGTCTTGCCGTGGTCCACATGGGCGATGATCGCCACGTTACGAATATGGTCTGCATAGGTCATCGGTTCAGTACTCGTCCATCCGGCCTGTCTTGATTCCTGCGGAAAGAAGAACGACAGAAGGGTCCCTTTATACCAGAAACCGGACCGCAAGTAAAGCCGGTTCACCGCATACGTGCGATTACGGGTCCAGGGGGCGGTACTTCACGCCGATGCCGTCCAGGCGTTTGAGGTGCACGCGAAGCCGGGCCAGGAAGTCCTGGTAGTCCTTGGCCTGGGCAGGCGTCCACGCGACTTCAGCCAGGGCACAGGCCCTGGGATAGGCCATGTACTCCGCGTGTCCCGGGGTATGGATGTACTCGGTCCAGATCTGGCCCTGGACACCCAGGATGTGCCTGGCCTGCTCGGCCGTGAGCACCGCAGGGGTCGGATTGTAGGAGTAGACCTTCGAGAGCGGCACGAATCCGCCTATGGCCAAGGGCTCCCTGTTGGGGTCTGCCTGGTAGTAGTCCAGGTACATGTAGGAGTTGGGCGCCATGACCACATCGTGGCCCGCCCTGGCGGCCGCAATTCCACCGTCCTCGCCGCGCCAGGACATGACCGTGGCCCCGGGCGCAAGGCCGCCCTCCAGGATCTCGTCCCAGCCCAGCAGACGCCGGCCGTGGGCGGCAAGGAAGGTGTCCATCCGCCTGATGAACCAACTCTGCAGCTCTTCCTCGTCCTTGAGGCCCAGCTCCTTGAGCCTGGCCTGTGCCCTGGGGCTGTTCTTCCAGTGCCCCTTGTCCACCTCGTCGCCGCCCACATGGATGTAGGAGCTGTCAAAGAGCTCCAGCACCTCGGTCAGGACTGCCTGCACGAAGGCGACCGTGGACTCCTCCACGTTCAGGACCTGTTCGCCCGATCCCCAGTAGGTCAGGACCTGAACCGGCTTGTCGCCGGTTCCCAGCTCCGGGTAGGCGGCGATGGCGGCCTGCATGTGCCCGGGCATGTCGATCTCGGGCACCACGGTCACGTGCCTGGCCTTGGCATAGGCCACGACCTCGCGGATCTCATCCTGGGTATAGAAGCCCCCATGTGGCTGGCCGTCATACTTGGCGTTCCTGCTCGGGCGGCCGACCAGGGTCTCGGCCCTCCAGGCCCCCACCTCGGTGAGCTTGGGGTACTTGCGGATCTGGATCCGCCAGCCTTGGTCGTCGGACAGGTGCCAGTGGAACCGGTTCATCTTGTGCAGGGCCAGGAGGTCGATGTACTTCAGTACGAATTCCTTGGGCATGAAGTGGCGGGCCACGTCCAGGTGCATGCCCCTCCAACCGAACCTGGGCTGGTCTTCGATCTGCACGCAGGGGATCCTCCACGCGACCGACTGGGCCCTGGTCCGGCCGAAGACCTCCGCGGGCAGGAGCTGTCGCAGGGTCTGCATGCCGTAGAACACGCCGGCCTCCGTTGCAGACTCGATCCGCGCCTGTGCCGGCGAGACGACCAGGCGATAGCCCTCCTGGCCCAGGCGGGCCAGGCCGGGGTCAATGGACAGGACAAGACCGTCGGCCGCAGCACCCCCCTCTTGAAGGGCCAGGGGGAACCCTGTGGCAGGGCGGAGCCACTGGGCGAGCTGGTCCCCGAGTGCCCGGGTCCGGGCCTGCACACAGATCCGGGTGTCTGGCCTGATCTCAAAGGCCCCCTCCTGGGCCTGGAGGGAGACCGGCTTGGGGATCACGTAGACCTCAGACTGCTGCGAGTAGGCCACTGATGTGTACATCCACAACCCTGTCAGTAGAATCCATCTGGTCATGCTTCACTCCTTGTCCTGAACCGCACCAGTGGAACGTGACCCTATCATCAAAGAAGTCCATATGGATGGACTGGTCGACCGTGGAGAGGGGCACCACGGGGATGTCGGATCAAGGGGCAACTCACGAACCGGCACATGGCGGCCTCGGTGCGCCATGGGCGGTCCCTCACGACTGCCCCACCCCTTGCCCCTCCGCACTCGCGACCCATCCCATCGTCCTCATCCACTGTTCGCAGAGCCGGGGCCAGACCGAGACCTGACCGTCCTTCGCGCCGAGGCCGAAGCCATGGCGGCCCTGCCTGAAGATGTGCAACTCGGCCGGCACCCCGGCCTTGCGCAGGGCCGAGTAGAAGGACAGGCTGTTCTCCAGCGGGACCCCTGTGTCTGCACCTCCGTGGATCAGGAAGGTCGGTGGGGTGTCGGAGGTGACCTGCTTCTCGTTGGACAGCAGATCCACGAGGGACGGCTCGGGCTGGTCTCCAAGGAGGTTCTGCCGCGAGCCCCTGTGCGTGAACGGATCCGTCAGGGTGATCACAGGATAGACCAGGACCATGAAGTCCGGCCTGCAGCTCACGCGATCGATGGGGTCAGGGGCATCCGGGAGGCCCTTGTAGAAATGCGTACCCAGGGTGGAGGCCAGGTGGCCGCCTGCAGAGAAGCCCAGCACACCGATCCGGTCCGGCCTGATCCGCAGGGACTCGGCCTTGGACCTGACCGTGGACAAGGCCCTCTGCGCGTCCTGCAGGGGGACGGGGTGCCGGTACCCGCTGCCGTTGTGCCTGTAGCGGAGCACCACGCCCGTCACGCCAAACGAGTTGAGCCATCGGGCGACCTGATCGCCCTCGTGGTCGGTGGCCAGGTGGCTGTAGGCCCCGCCCGGGCAGATCACCACGGCCGCGCCGCCCGCTGTCCGCTTCTCGGGGAGGAAGTAGGTCAGGCTGGGCTGGTCGCCGGGTGCGTTGCCCCTGGCCCCCGGTGCACCTGCCGGCCAGAGCGGTTCGAGACTGGGTTCAGCGCCAAGTCCGGGTGCACAGGCTGCCACGAACACCCACCAGGCGACGACCGCGCACCACGTGCACTGTCTCATGGTTATCCTCCCAATGAGAGCCGATGGTGGGATTTGAACCCACAACCCCGGCTTTACGAAAGCCGTGCTCTACCGTTGAGCTACATCGGCAGCATGGGAGTATCCTAGCGATCGGGACCGCCCATGTAAAGCCCCAAAACGGCAGGGGCCCGCCCTGCGAGCGGGACCCGGAACAGCTGTTCAGGGCCCCACGTTGACCCGGGCCCGCCCCGTGTGCTATCATGGTGGGTGCGTTAGGCCAATGGGTCTGCGTACCACGAGTCTCAAGGTCGGATGGCCCCCATACGCGGAGCAGGATTGCACGACATGGCCCCAGGCATGCGATACGCCCTCATGGCGGCCTTCTTCTGCCTGGCAGCGGGCAGCCCGGCGCCAGCCCGACCCTCCAGCCTGGTGGTCATCAATGAGGTCCTGGCCAGCAACGGCTCTGGGCTCCAAGACCCACAGGGGGAGTACGACGACTGGATCGAGGTGTACAACGCAGGGGACGGCCCCGTGGACCTGGCCGGGATGTACCTGACCGACGACCTGGCCGTGCCGACCCGCTGGCAGTTCCCCTTGGACAGGCCCTCTCTGACGACCATCGCTGCAAGGGGGTACCTCCTGGTGTGGGCGGACGGCGACACCGAGGACCCCGGCCTGCACGCCAACTTCAAGCTCAGCTCAGCCGGGGAGGAGGTGGCCCTGGTCCATGCCGACGGGCGGACCGTGGCGGATCACGTCCGCTTCGGCGAGCTCCTCGCCGACACCTCCTACGCACGCCTGCCCAATGGCAGCGAGACCTGGAGGCCCCTGGTCGTGCCCACGCCCGGGCGCGACAACGTCGACCTGTATCGGGGTCTCGTGGAGGATGTGACCTTCAGCCATCCGAGGGGTTTTTACGCGGAGCCGTTCTCTGTCGCGCTCTCCTGTGCAACGGACGGGGCCATGATCTATTACACCCTGGACGGCAGCAGCCCCTACGACGCCAAGACCGGCCTGGTGTCCGGCAAGGCCTACACCGGACCCCTCGCGATCAGCACGACCACATGCGTGCGGGCCGTGGCCTTCAAGATGATGTGGGCGCCCAGCCAGGTCCAGACGCACACCTACCTCTTCATCCAAGACATCCTCCTACAGCCCAAGGACCCGTCCGGCTTCCCCACGGCCTGGGCAGGGGCTGCTGCGGACTACGAGATGGACCCGGACATCACACGGAGCACGACCTACGGCCCCCTCATGGGGCCGGCCCTGCTGTCGCTTCCGTCACTCTCTGTGGCCATGAACACGGCCGACTTGTTCGGACCCAACGGCATCTATGCCAACCCGACCCGGCGGGGGCCCGACTGGGAGCGGCCGGCCTCCGTGGAGTGGATCCACCCGGACGGCAGCCCCGGGTTCCAGATCGACTGTGGGATCCAGGTCCAGGGCGGGGCGTTTCGGACCCTGGGCATGACCCGCAAGAAGTCCCTCCGCCTGTCCTTCAAGGCGACGTACGGCCGGTCCAAGCTGCGATACCCCCTGTTCGGGAGGGACGCAGCCGATACATTCGATGCGATCACACTGCGGGCCGGGGCCAATGACGGGTACGCCTGGACCGGTGCACGGTACACGGAGCAGTACATCCGGGATGAGTTCGGTCGTGCCCTGCAGCGGGCCACAGGCCATGCCGGCTCCCATGGGACGTTCGTCCACCTCTACTTGAACGGCCTGTACTGGGGCCTCTACAACGCCTGCGAGCGACCCGACGGGCCGTTCTCAGCCGCCTACTACGGGGGGGACAAGGAGGACTGGGACGCCCTGCACAACGGCGGCAGCACCGAGGTCGTCGACGGGGACATGGACGCATGGAACCAGATGCTCGGGATGTGCCGCACAGGGCTGATCTCCAGCGCAGCCTTTCAGCGGATCCAGGGCAACAACCCGGACGGCACGGTCAACCCGGCGTACCCCTGTCTCCTGGACGTCCCCAACTACATCGACTACCTGATCGTCAACATCTGGGGCGGCAACTGGGACTGGCCCTGGAAGAACTGGTACGCGGCCCGGGATCGTACGGCCGCCAGCACGGGGTTCAAGTTCTACTGCTGGGACTATGAGAACACGATGGGGAACAACCTGAGCCGCTCGCCGCTCAACAAGAACGCCCTGAACAACGACTTCTCCTCGGCCGGGGAGCTGCACCAGGCCCTCAGGCAGAACGCCGAATATCGGCTGCTCTTTGCGGACCGCGCACACCGGCTCTTCTTCAACGGAGGGGTCCTCTCGCCGGAGTCCCTGATCCCACGGTACGCGGACCTGGCAGGCGTGGTCGAGCTGGCCATGATCTGCGAATCGGCCCGGTGGGGCGACCAGCACTTCCACACACCGTTGACCCTGCTGGACTGGTATGACCGCGACGAGAACTACAAGGACGGGCGAGCCGGTTTGGGCTGGATCCTGAGCTACTACCTGCCCCAGAGGAGCGCAATCGTCCTGAGCCAGCTCAGGGCGGCCGACCTCTACCCGGGCGTGGATGCGCCGGTGTTTCACGTCAATGGGTCCCACCAGCACGGCGGCCAGATGGCATCGGCGGACCGTCTGTCCATGGTGGCGCCCGCGGGGACCACAGGGGTCGTCTACTACACACTGGACGGCTCGGATCCCCGCGCCCCGGATACTGGCCAGGACACCCCTGGGTCCGGGGCGATCTCACCGAGTGCAGCCGAGTACAAGGGCCCGGTCACGCTCGGCCACACAGCGAAGGTCAGGGCCAGGGTGCTCAGCGGCGCAACTTGGAGCGCATTGAACGAGGCGGTCTACACGGTCGATCCCGTTCATCCATCCCTCACCCGATAGCGGATACCCCCTGGATAGCCGGCCACCACGCTCATCAACTCCGGTCCGTCCTGGATCTGTCCCCTTCCGACGGGGCGATAGGGGATTCCCCAAGTCTTGAGGCGGTTCCCCACCGGCTCGCCGAACCACTGCAAGTCGACCTCGATCTCCCTGCCGGACCTTCGCAGCTCCACCAGTTGCGTGTGGAGGGTCTGCGTGGCCGCAACCTCCCAATGCATGCGAACGGCTGCCACGATCAGGGCGTTGACCAGGAGGATCGCCACCAACCCCCAGGCCACGCCCGTTTGGGCACGGGATCGCGACGCCCGAAAGACCGCCACCACGGGCAGGATCGGAAGCCACCACATCTGCGGGCCATACCGCGCCCACCACGTGTGAACACTGACCAGCAGCGAGAACACAAGGGCGGCATAACCCAGGACAAGGACCAGTCGCGGCACCCCAGGCTCGAACATCAGCCACACCGCCAGCAGGAGGCTGATGAGGAACGCCCCGCTGAAGAGCGGCCCGAATCCGGCAACCCGGGTCTCGTGATAGCGGTACTCGCCCAGGTCCTTCGGAGACACCACGAAGGGCCACATCAGGCGGGCATTGGGGTCGTTGTTGTAGGGCTGCGCCCCCGGTCTGCCGAACAGGGCATACCCGAAGCGGACCAGGCGGTTGCGACCCATGAGGTTGTGCGGGGTCTCATACTTCTCGATCTGGTCATTGCCCTGCTGGGAGAGGCTCGGATGGGCCTGGGTCCCCATGAGTGGATAGAAGGGGTGCGCGCGATGGAGGGTATTGGTGACATACGGATTGTACCCCACTACGACGGTTCCCACGATGAGGGCGGCTAGGCTGAGCCCCGCAAACCGCCAGAACAGGTCGCGGCGTCTGAGCAGGCCGTAGAGCCCTGCCCCGGCGGTGATGAAGCACAGATAGACCAGGCCGGTGAACTTGGAGTTGACACTGCACACGGCCGCGACCACGCCCACGAAGACCACCAGTCGATTGGGGCGGCGGAATCCGCTGAACAGGGCCGCCGTGGTGCAGGCCAGGTAGCACACCATCAAGCCGTCCACCAGATACGAGACGATCTCGCTGGTGACCACCGGATTCAGGGCCACAAGGGCCCCTATCGCCACCGCCCGCCCCCTGCGCATCCCCGCGTCCAGACAGGCGCCCAGGACCGCAAGCAAGGCGGCGTCCATGGCCAGCCAGGTCACCAACTTGCCCCACTCGATGTGGTGGGTTGCGGCCATCATGGCCGCGCCCATGTACCAGGGGCCCTTGGCATAGTGGCGAACCCAGAGTTGGTTGTGGTTCGCAAAGGTCTCCATCGGCGCCTTCAGGGGATTCCAGCCCCCTGCGATCCGGTAGATGCCGACCTGGTGATACCACTGGCCGTCCCAGGACAGGTCGTAGAACACGGCAGACACACCGATCGCCAGGATCGTCAGCCCCCATGCCAGACCCAGCGGCCAAATGCGCATCCGCCCGCGCAGGCCCTCCCGAAGGCCCAGCCGATCCCCGAGGACCAGGGCCGCCGCAAAGGCCACGGGCACCACGAACGACAGGCCCCCCCCGCCCGCCAAGAGGCAGACCAGGACCCCCAGGTGCGTCAGACAGAGGAATCCCAGCAGCATGGCCGCAGTGGTCCAGGCCACCACGGAGAGAGGTCGATCGGGTGCACGGATGTCCGCGGGCAGCAAATCGGGTCTCACACGCGATCCTTGAGCGACAACGCGCCCGTGGGGCACGCCTCCACACACCTGCGCGCGGTCTCGGTAAGGCCGGCAGACAGGTCCGCTGCCAAGGGCACCGCGACACGGACGTCAAAGCCCCGCCCCACAAAGGCCAGGCCCAGCCTCTCCTTGGCCTGCTCCGTGATGCGGACACAGAGACCGCAGTCTATGCACTTGCCGCTCTCATAGACCACGTCGGGGTGACTCGTGTTTAGGTGCAGGGGCCTGCGAATCCCCTTGAACCGGGCCGGTCTGGCGTCGTAAGCGTGGCTCCACTCGCGAAGCCTGCAGGAATCGGCCTTGCGACAGTCGCAGTGGAGACACCGCAAGGCCTCCTGCCTGGCTTGGTCCGGAGTCAGACCCCCATCCGGCCCGGAAGGCGAGGTGCGGGCCTGACCGCCGGCCAGGGCCAGGAGCCTCTGCTGCTCTTCCTCTGAGAGTGTGCCCATGTGGGTATTGAACGGCCGCTCAGGCCCTGTGACAGGCCGGCCTGTCAGAAACTGCCCGATGCACAGGGCCGCCTCCTTGCCGTCCGCAACGGACCGGACTGCAAGCCTGCGGCCCCGCACCGCATCCCCGCCTGCATACACGCCCTCGATGTTGGTCTGGTACGTCCGGCTGTCTACGACGAGGCCCTTGGGTCCGGCGGTCAGGCCCCATGGCCCGGCCTGTTCCACGGCCGACTGGCCCACGGCCAGGAACACGGCATCGTAGTCCTGGCGCAATTGGCTCAGGGACACGTCCGGCCCCACACGGACCCCGGGTCGGAACCGGACACCCAGACCCGCGATCAGGCCGATCTCCCTGTCCAGGACATTCAAGGGCAGGCTCTCCCGCGCCACCCCATGGCGGAGCATGCCGCCGGGCTTGTCGCGATCGTCGAAGACCGTGCAGTCAAGGCCCTCCCTCCGCAGTGAGTATGCGGCGGCCAGGCCTGCAGGGCCCGCCCCGACAATGGCCACCCGTTTGCCCCGGCTCGCTCGGGGCTTGGGCAGATACGGCGAGGCCGAGGCCATGTCCGCGTCTGCGGCGAACCGCTTGAGCAGACAGATCGATACGGGCTGGTCGATCTTGCCCCTGCGGCAGGCCTTCTCGCAGGGCGCAGGGCAGATCCGGCCCAGTACACCGGGCAGGACGATGTCCGCCTTCACGACCTCGATCGCCCTGCCGAGGTCCCCTGCCGCGATCCCGCGGATCATCCTGGGGATGTGCATATGGGCCGGACAGCCGAGTTGGCACGGGGCCATGCAGTCGCCCACATGGTCGCTGAGGAGCAGCTCCAGGGCGGTCTGTCTGGCCGCCCGGATCTCCGGGTCGTCCGTGGTCACCTCCATGCCGTCCGTCGCCACGGTTGCGCAGGCCGGCACCATACCCCGGAAGCCACGGACCTTGACCACGCAGAGCATGCAGTGGGGGTCCGGCTCCAGACCCTCCAGAGAACACAGGGTCGGGATCTCCACACCCAACTGGGCGGCAGCGGCCAGGATGGTGGTGCCCGGCTCTGCCTGCAGGGATCGGCCGTTCAGGGTCAGGGCAGGCACGTCACTCGATCCTCACCGCATCGGATGGACAGACCGCCTTGCACGTGCCGCACCGCACGCACTGGACCGGGTCGATCTGGTGTTTCTGATAGGGCTGCCAGGCGATGGCATCCGCAGGGCAGTGCTGGGCGCACAGGGTGCACCCGATGCAGGCGTCCGTGATCGTGTACCGGACCAGGGCCTTGCACCGGCCGGCTGGACACCGGCCAGCCAGATGGGCCTCGTACTCCTCGCGGAAGTACCGCAGGGACGACAGCACTGGTTGGGGGGCGGTCTTGCCGAGTCCGCAGAGGCTGCCCCGCTGGACGTCGTGGGCCAACTGCGCCAGTTGATCCAGGTCGCCTGCCTGGCCCTGCCCCTGACAGATTCGGTCCAGGATCTCCAGCATCCGCCGCGTGCCGATGCGGCACAGGGTGCACTTGCCGCAGGACTGGTTCTGCGTGAACTGGAGGAAGTACCGGGCGATGTCCACGATGCAGTCGGTCTCGTCGAGGACCACCAGGCCGCCCGATCCCATCATGGCCCCCGCCTCAGTCAGGGTCTCATAGTCCACGGACAGGTGGTCCAGGCTCGCGGGGATGCACCCGCCGGACGGTCCGCCCACCTGCACGGCCTTGAACCGCAGGCCCCCTGCAATCCCGCCGCCGATCTCCTCCACGATCTGCCGGATGGAGATCCCCATGGGCACCTCGATCAGGCCCCCGCGCGCGACCTTGCCTGCCAGGGCAAAGACCTTGGTCCCCTTGCTCTGGCCCGTGCCGATGGAGGCGAAGGCCTTGCCGCCATTGCGGAGGATCCATGGCACACAGGCGTAGGTCTCCACATTGTTGATCAGGGTCGGCCTTGCCCAGAGCCCCTTGTGGGCCGGATACGGGGGCCTGAAGTGGGGCGTACCCCGCCTGCCCTCGATGCTCGCGATCATGGCCGTCTCCTCGCCGCACACGAAGGCCCCTGCCCCTGCCACGATCCTCAGGCGGAGGGAGAAGTCCGTGCCCATGATCCGGTCGCCGAGCAGGCCCCGCTTCGTGCACCGTTCGATGGCCTCGGTGACCCGCTTGACGGCCAAGGGATACTCGGCCCGGATGTAGAGGATCCCCTCGGCCGCACCCACGCACCAGGCCCCAATGCTCATCCCCTCCAGGATCCGGTATGGATAGGACTCCATGAGCATCCGGTCCATGAAGGCCCCCGGGTCCCCCTCGTCCCCGTTGCAGACCACGTACTTGACCCGGGACTCCCGGGCCCGCACCGCGGACCACTTACGGTGCGTCGGGAAACCGGCCCCGCCCCTGCCGCGAAGCCCGCTGGCCTCGAGCTCGGCGAGGACTGCGTCCGGTCTGGATTCACGCAGGGCCCTCTCCAGGGCCCTATACCCGTCGTGGCGAAGGTACTCATCCAGGTCCAGGGGGTCGATCTGTCCGCCGTGCTCGGTGGCGATGTGGACCTGGTGGCCCAGGAAGTCCGCCACAGCCCGGTCTCGCACGTGGATCGAGTACCGTGTCACCGGCTCCCTTCGGACCCCCGTCAACAGCCGATCCACGGCCGTGGAGATCGTGCCCGCGATCCGGCGTCCTGGGTCCCGGTCGGCAAAGTGTCCGGCCACGATCGGTCCTGCATCCTCAGGCTGGACCCTGGCGTACAGAAACGACGGACCCTCCCGGGGGATGACCTCCAACAGCGGGGTCTGGTGGCACATGCCCACGCACCCGACCCGCTTGACTGCGACCTGCGCCCCGGTCTGGGCCAGGGCCTGGTCCAGGGCCTCCCACAACCTGCCGCTGCCCCGGGCCACGCAGCAGGACCCCAGGCCAAGCCGGATCTCCCCTCGATTGCCGTCTCTGCCGGACGCCCGCTGTCGCAGTGTGGGCCGGGCCGCCCCGGCCCGTTCATGCCGAAGGAAGTCGTCCACCACCTTGGGCACGGTCTCTCGGGTCATGTGCCCATAGGTGACCCCATCGATCTGCACGGCCGGGGCCAGCGTGCAGCAGCCCAGGCATGCGATCCGCTCCACGGTGAAGAGCCTCTGCGGGTCCGTGTCCCCCCCGTCCGGGATCTCGAGGTGTCTCCGGAACGCATCCAACACCTGCTCCGCCCCCTTGACGTGGCAGGCCGTGCCCACACACACATGGATGACATGCCTGCCCACTGGCTGATGGCGGAACCGATCGTAAAAGGTCGAGACACCGACGATCTGGGCAGGCGTGATGTCGGTCCGCTCGCAGACCCGCTGCAGGGCCTCCTGGGGCAGGTATCCGAACCGGTCCTGCAGGGCGTGCAGGATCTCGAGGACCTTGTCCTGACTCGTGCCCGCCCGGGCCACGATCTGCTCTACCACGGCCAGATCGGGTTTGTCCATCTGTACTCCATACCCCCTTGTTGTCCCGTTTGTTTGCGCGCAGGGACCTCAAGGCTGCATAGGGATACCACGGAAGACACCCTTTGGGTAGTGAAAAAGGGGCCCCGTCTGGGGGATGGCGGGATGCCGGGGCAGAGGGCGGATCGAGGCTCGGACCTGACCGGCACGCGCGCAGGGCCCTGCCCTCGCGGGGAGGTGCTCGGCCAGCGGGCGGGGATGCCCGCGAACCCTATCTGCTCCCGGTCAGGACCGGCAGAAGCCAGGGGGCCCGGCGTCGCAGCCAGGCGTACGCCAGGACGCACAGGGGAAGGACAGCCAGCGGGATCAAGAGGAAGCAGAAGAACGACCCGTACCAGGGCCAGGCCCGGGCCAGCCAGGTCTTGGCCAGGCACGTCTGGAGGGGTTCGTGAAGGGCGAAGATGAGGAAGGTGGACGATCCGATCGCAGCCAGTCTCTGCCCCCATGTCGCGCGGGCCGCAAGCAGGGACACAAAGAAGAGGAAGACTGCACTGCCGATCTGCCGGAGCGGGTAGGGAATGGGCGTCCACAGCATGCTTGTCCCCAGTCCCAGGAGGATCCAGACCGTGCAGTAGGTTCCCAGGGGCGCCCACCCCAGGCCCCGCCAGGCGGACACACACGGTTGAATCGCAACTCCGAGCAGGAAGTAGGCCATGGAACTCGCCATGGGCACGGGCACGAAGAAGAGCATCCACGGCAACAGTGGGACCGCGGGCAAGAACCTGCAGACCCAGAACGACGCCATGCTCACCACGAAGAGGTCACGGATGAACCAGAATTGATACGCAATCGGCGCCCTCCCCACCCCGAGCAGGGCCGCGACCATGGACGGCCAGGTCGGCTCCACGTCGAAGTAGCCGCCGCTTGAACGGAAGGCCGTGTCCACATGGAGGGCCTTGGCCAGGAAGACCAACGAGAGGACGAGCCCGTTCCAGAACACGAATGGAACGGCGAGCGTACGCAATTTCTCCCGGACCCAGACCCCTGCGCTCGTGCCGGGATCGTGGATCTTCTTCGCTGCGAGGCATCCTGAGAGCAGGAAGAACGCAGGCACAGCCCCCCCGGCGAGGAAGTCCTTGACGAGATACAGGACGGGCCGGTCTTGGGGACCGCCCGTCACCGGCGAGTGGATGAGCATCACGAAGAACATCGCGACCACGCGGAGGAGGTCCAGGTCTGCGAGTCGGGGCCGGCGGGCACGGTCCGTCTGGCCGGACAAGGAC
>JAGOQT010000370.1 GCA_018007255.1 Phycisphaerae bacterium
CACATAGTCCAGGATCGCGATCAGTTGGCCGGTGAACTCCTCCACCTCCGCGTCCGTCAGGTCCAGACGCGCGAGCTTGGCCACCTTGCGGACCTCGGCCTGATCGATCTGCTTGTCCATACCTGCACCTAAACAAACGGCGAGGCCAAACCGCCTCGCCGCCAGAGGAACCTGGGTGTCGTGACGAAATCCTACTTGGCCACCTTCTCAGCGGGTTGGTAGTTCCGCCTCGGGGGTTTGGTGATCAGGCCCATGCGTATGGCCTTGGCCGAGACCTTGACCCGCACGAGCTTTCCGCCGATCACGGCCCGCACCCGCTGGATATTGGGCTTGAACTTCCGCTTGGAGATCCCCGTGGTCTTCTTGCCCACGCCGCCCTGGCGCTTGGCCTTTCCGCGGCGGGCAATGCTCCGTCCGGCGATCGTTCGCTTGCCGGTAAAGTGACACACTCTGGACATCAGAAACGCTCCTATCACATCAGGATGGACTGTCTTACCAGCCAGAAACCTTGTACAATAACAATCCGGCGGGGGAATGCAAGCCCCCAATCGCGAATTTTGCCGGGGTGTGACCCGCCAGGACCCCTGCCGAACCAGGTTCCAGCGGTTCCGCGGGCAGGGCCCCGCCCCCCTCACCCCTCCTTGGAGGCGGCCGCATCGGACGAGGCACGGCTGCCCTTCTTGAGCTGCTCGATCTCCCCGGACCTGAGCATCCTCCACTGCCCGGGACCCAGGCCTCGTATCTCGAGCCTCCCGATCCGCGTCCGCCTGAGAGACTCGACCTCCAGACCCACGCCGGCCAGCATGCGGCGGATCTGGCGGTTGAGCGTCCTGGTGAGGGTGATCTCCAGCATGGACTGCTTGTCCCCGCGGTGCAGGACCCTGACGGCCGAGGCGGTGGCCTTGCCCTCGGACAGCCAGATACCCTTCTTGAGCCTCTCGATGTGGTCGTCCTGGATCCTGCCCTCGACCCCGACCGCATACCGCTTGGGGACCCCGTACCGGGGATGGGTCATCCGGTTGGCCAGCTCCGTGTCGTTGGTGATCAGGACCAGTCCGCTCGTATCGATCTCCAGGCGCCCCACGCAGAACACCCGCTGCCCGGCCGGAACCAGATCGATGGCCTTGCGCCGGCCCTGGGGATCCGAGTTCGTGCAGATCACGCCCTTGGGTTTGTGCAGGAGGTAATAGACCTTCCGCACAGGCCTGAGGGACCTGCCTCGCACGGTGATCACATCCACGTCGGGATCGGCAAAGGCCGGCAGGGTGTGGACGACCCGGTTGTTGACCTTGACCGCCCCTTCCAGGATCAGTTCCTCACACCTGCGCCGGGATTCAATCCCCGCTGCAGCCAGGACCTTTTGAAGCCTCTGTCTGGCCATATCCGATTCCGAGCTCCTCATCCACAGGACAGCCGCTCAGCGACCACGTCGCCAGCGTATACGATACCCACGCAGGCCGCAATCCACAGGACCAGGCCGACCTGGAACGGCCTGTCGGTGAGGATGCACTCCACCGGGCCCGAGCAGGCCCCCTTCTGGATCTGGGCGCTGAACCGGAACACGCAGAACAACACCATGGGCGTGGTATAGACCAGGGCGTGGCTCCCAAAGAGCTCACACGTCTTGGCATCCGTGGCGTACAACAGGAAGCACACGATCGCCAGCCCGCTCGTGACGTCCAGCATATGGGCCAGCAGCTCCGGGGTGTAGCCCGCGAGGGTCTGGCGGAAGGCCATGCCGCCGTCGCCCAACTGGGCCACCTCCCCCCGCCGCTTGCCGAAGGCCACAAACAGGCACAGGGCGAATGTGCAGATCACCAGCCAGGATGAGATGGATACCCCCACGGCCACGGCCCCGGCAATGGCCCGCAGACAGAACCCCGCAGAGATCACCATGCAGTCAAGGATCATCACCCTCTTGAGACCCACAGAGTAGAGCGCCATCAGGACCAGGTAGGCCAAGACGATCCCCGCAAGCCGGCCCGACACGGCCCGACTCAGGCCGAGCGCAGCCAAGGCACAGACCCCGGACAGGACCCACGCGCCAAGAGGACCCATCCGTCCGGAGGCAATGGGGCGCAGGCCCTTGCGAGGATGGAGCCGGTCGACTTGCCGGTCCGACAAGTCGTTGAAGACATAGGCCGAGGAGCTGGCCAGGCAGAAGGACACGAAGGCCACCACGGCCTGGCCGACCGCGACCAGGGCCTCCTCCTGGGGCACCCGCAGCTTCCTGCCGAACACCAAGGCCGCAAACACGAACACGTTCTTGGTCCAGTGAGCCGGCCTGAGGACCTCGACCGTGTCCCTTGCGCGGGTCTTCCAACTGGTTTGGGGGCTTGAGGATCGACAGACCACGGGCCCGAGCTTATCATGGCGGACCCATGGGGACAAGCAGGAACACTGGGGACAGGAGCCGGGAGGGGCGCAGGGGCACAGACCCCCGCCGCCCTGAAGCCTATGACAGCCTCGGTCATCTTCGATCTGGACGACACACTCTACGACGAGATCGACTACTGCCGTAGCGGGTTCGCGGCCGTGGCGGATTTCCTCGCGAGCGTGCGAGAGGTCAAGGTCCCCGCAGCGGAGGTGGCTGAGACCTTCCAGCGCGAGTTCGACTCCGGCAACCGGACCCAGACCTTCAATGCGGCCCTCAGGGGATTGGGCATCGCCTTGGACCCGCCCCTGATCTCCAGCCTGGTCAGGGTCTACCGGGCCCATGCCCCCAAGATCCGCCTCCCCAAGGACAGCCGCGACGGCCTGGCAGCCCTGCAGCGGACGCACAGCCTGGCCCTGCTGACCGACGGATACCTCCCGGCCCAGCGGCTCAAGGTCCGGGCCCTGGGGATCTCCAGGTTCTTCCGGTGCATCCTCTACACCGAACAGCTTGGCCGGCCCTACTGGAAGCCCTCCCCTGTGGGCTTTGTCCGGGTCCTGGAGGCCCTGCACGTGCAGCCCGACCAGGCCGCGTACGTGGCGGACAACCCCCTGAAGGACTTCATCGCCCCCAATCGGCTGGGCATGCGATCCGTCCAGGTGGCCCGTCCGCTCCGGCTGCACAGGGCGCCCCCGCCGGACCCCTCTGCAGCGGCCCGGCACACCGTGGGCTCGATCGCCGACCTCCCCGCCCTGCTCCGAGACCTGGGCTGAACCTTCTGTGCGGTTGACACCCGGGCCAGGACATGGTAGAAACGGTGCTTTCATGCAGCGCTCGTAGCTCAATTGGATAGAGTTTCGGTCTACGGAACCGGTGGTTGCAGGTTCGAGTCCTGCCGAGCGCGATCCTCCCCTTTGTGTGACTCGGACGGGACTGGTGTATGGACAGAACGGTGCTCACGACGTTTCTGCTGCTGTGCGGCAGCAATGTGTTCATGACCTTCGCCTGGTACTGGCACCTCCGGGGCCTGGCCCACAAGCCCTGGATCGTCGCAGCCTTGGTCAGTTGGGGGATCGCCCTGTTCGAGTACCTCATCCAGGTGCCAGCCAACCGGATCGGCCACCAGGTCCTGAGCGTGGGCCAGTTGAAGATCCTCCAAGAGGTGGTCACCCTGCTGGTCTTTGTGCCGTTCTCCATCCTGGTCATGAAGGAGCGGATCCGGCTCGACTACGTCTGGGCGGGGCTGTGCATCCTCGGGGCCGGGCTCTTATACACATCT
>JAGOQT010000371.1 GCA_018007255.1 Phycisphaerae bacterium
GGCCTGTACAGGGCATTGGCCGCGATCAGGTCCTCGATGCGGTCCGGCTTCATCTTCATCAGGAGGCTATGCATGCCCCCGGACTCGAACTGGAAGATCCACATGGTCCTGCCCTCCGCAAAGACCTGGAAGGTCTTCTTGTCGTGCAGGTCCAGCTTCTCCAGGTCGATCTGCTTGCCGTGGATCTCCGCGACCAACTGCCGGGTCCGCTCCAGAACGCTGAGGGTCTTCAGGCCCAGGAAGTCCATCTTGAGCAGGCCGACCTTCTCGACCATGGGGCCTTCAAACTGGGTGATCACGTCGTCCGACCCGGGCTGCTTGTAGAGCGGCACGAAGTCCGTCAGGGGCTCGTCCGCCACGACCACGCCCGCCGCGTGGACCGAGGCGTGGCGGGCCAGGCCCTCGAGCCTCTGGCCGATGTCGATGACCTTCTTCGTCAGGGGATTGGTCTGGTAGGCCTTCTTGAGTTCAGGTTCGGTCTCCAGGGCGGTTTCGAGGGTCATGTCCAAGGAAGCCGGCACCAGCTTGGCCAGGCGATCCGCCTCCGGCAAGTCCACGCCCATCACCCGGCACACGTCCCGGATCACGCCCCTGGCCTTCATGGTCCCGAAGGTGATGATCTGGGCCACATGCCCGTACTTCCGGCGGACGTAGTCAATCACCTCCTGGCGGTGGACCTGGCAGATGTCGATGTCGATATCCGGCATCTCGCTCCGCTGCGGGTCCATGAACCGCTCGAAGAGCAGGTCGTAACGGATGGGGTCCACGTCACACAGGCCCAGACAATAGCCCACGATCGTTCCCACCCCGCTGCCCCTGGCCCCCAGGGGGATCCCTTGATCGTGGGCGTGTCTACAGAAATCCCAGACGATCAGGAAGTAGCTGGAGAAGCCCTTGGACTCGATGACCTCGAGCTCCCGCTCGATCCGCTCCCGGACCTCATCCGTGATCTTGCCGTATCGCCGCTTGGCCCCGTCCTGCACGAGCCGGGTGAGGAAGTCCTCAGGCGTGGAGCCGTCCGGAGGGGTGAACCTCGGCGCATGCCTGGTCTTGAGGTCCAGGTCCACGTGACACCTGGCTGCAATCTCCACGGTCCGGTCGCAGGCCCCGGGCAGGTCCGCAAAGACCCGGCGCATCTCGTCCGAAGACCGCAGATACACGCTGGGAGGATAGATCAGGCGTGTCGGGTCCGTGGTCAGCTTGCCCGTACTGATTGCGCAGAGACAGTTGTGGGCCTCGTAGTCGTCCGCCTCCAGGAAGTGCACGTCGTTGGTCGCCACCAGGCCCAGGCCGGTCTGCACGGCCAGGTCGCAGAGCCCCTCGGTGACGTCGGGCAAGGGCTGGGACCCCCCGGCCTCGTGGCGCTGGACCTCCAGGAAGAACCGACCTTCTCCGAAGATCCGGGCGTAGTCCTCCGCCACCCTCCGCGCACCCGACAGGTCGCCCCTGACCAGGGCCGACGGGATCTCGCCCTTCAGGCAGGCCGAACACCCGATCAGGCCCTCGTGCAGGTCGGCCAGGACCTGCTTGTCGATCCTCGGCCTGTAGTAGAAGCCCTCGGTGTACCCGATGCTGGCGAGCCTCAGGAGGTTCTGGTAGCCCGTCCTGTCCTCTGCCAGGAGGATCAGGTGGCTCGCCGCATCGCTGATCCCGGTCTTGGACTTGTCCAGCCTGCTGCCGGGGGCCACGTAGGCCTCCATACCCAGGATCGGCCGGATCCCAGCATCCTGGGCCTTGGTGTAGAACTCCACTGCTCCGAACAGGTTGCCGTGGTCCGTGAGGGCCACGCAGTCCATGCCCAGTTCCTTGCACCGCTTGAAGAGCCGCTCAAAGCTGATCGCCCCGTCCAGGAGCGAGTACTGGCTGTGCAGGTGAAGATGGACGAATCCCTTGTCCGGCATCGCAGGTTAAGTCCTTTTCTTGTAAGCAGTTAATCCTCCAGGGAGGCCTGAACAAGCAGGGCCATCTTAGGCCTGAACTGGAGGGCTGTCAAGGCCGGTTACGCCGCGCCATGCGGGTGCCTCCAAGGCCCGCGGTACGGTCGCTTGAGCAGATCCGCGCCTGCCTGGTTGCCGACGATCTGCTCGGTGTTCTCGTCCCATACGACCTTGGTCCCTGTGTCGTAGGCAATCATGGCGAGCTTGACTGTGGCGGTGGACCTGAAGCCCTCTTCCATGCCGACACTGGGCTGCTTGCCCTCCCGCACCGCGGTCAGGAACTCGGCCATGTGGACTGCGGAGGTGTCCGCGGATGCCTTGTGCTCGGTCCGCTGGACGTTCCTACCCTTGGGGATCTCGACCCATCGGTCGTCGGTCACGAAGACCGTACCGTTCTCGCCGTAGAAGAACAGGCCGTTGGACACCTCCGGGGAGTACTCCTGGGCGCCCCACATGCGGTGTCTCCAGACCACGGGACATCGGGCGAAATCAAACTGCACGTTCAAGAGGTCCGGCGTGGTGATCTTGTCCTTGAAGTAGTAGATGCCGCCCGAGGCCTGGACGGATCGAGGGGTGGTCTCTCCCAGGATCCATCGGGCCGCATCGATGAGATGGATGCCCCAGTCCACGAGGTGCCCCTGGCCCGTGGTCTTCTCCAGGCGCCAGGCGAAGTGGCCGATCTGCGGACAGTACGGCAGCTTGGGCGCAGGGCCACACCAGAGGTCCCAATCCAGCGTTGCAGGCGGGTCCTGGATCGTGGTGTCGCGGATGTCCGCCCTGTAGTGGATCTGGGCATCCACCTGGATGATCCTGCCGATCTTGCCCTGCTGGATATGCTCACGGGCCTGTTGGAGGGCAGGGCTCTGGCGCCTCTGGAAGCCCACCTGGACGACACCCTTCTTGCGTGCGGCCGCATCGACCATGGCCCCGGCCTCGCGGATGTCATAGGCCAGTGGCTTCTCGCAGTAGACGTGGAGGTTCCTCTCCACGGCCGCGATGAACGGCAGGGCGTGCCAATGCGGGGGTGTGGCCAGGATGACCGCCTCCAGACCGGGCACGTTGAGGAGCTCTTCATAGTGTTTGAAGGTCTTGGGTCTTGATCCCTGCAGCTTCTCGACCTCTGCGGCGCTGTCTGTCAGGTTCTTCTCATCCACGTCGCACAGGGCAACGACCTCGACACCGCCCGCCTTGAACGCAGCGCGGAGGTCCAGCATGCCCCACCACCCGCATCCGATCAGTCCGAGCTTGAGCTTGGGCCCGGATTCTGCCGAGGCCCACAAAGGCCGTGACATCCCATTCAGGGCAAGGGTCCCAGCCACTGCTGCGGTCATGAATTGCCGTCGGTTCATGGAGTCCATGCGTCTTGTCCTTTCCTGTGCTAGCGTCGTACGATGACGATCCAATCCTTGTCCGCCTCGACGGGCGGCAGACCGAGGCTGACCTTGCCCGGGCCTGTGACCGAGATGACGGTTCCCTGCTGCAATGGGCCGCCCTCTCGGGGGTTGTACCACTCTACCCTGTAGGACTTAATCGTCGTGCCAAGGTCCAGATCCGTGGTCTGGACCGTGGGCAGGTAGAGGGCATACACAGATCCAGGGTCTGCAAGGCAGTAGTCGTCCGCTGCAGTGGTCAGTTCATCATGATGAGCCATCCTGTCGAATGCGATCTGCCTGAAGAAGTCCAGGGCGTATCGGGTCCGGTCCCACAGGTGATCGCGGATCCGCCAGTCCTCGGTGTCG
>JAGOQT010000372.1 GCA_018007255.1 Phycisphaerae bacterium
CCCTGGCCGCACTCAAGAAGCTCTCTTCCCCCCAATGCAAAGTCGTCCGGGACGGTGCCCGCACGGTGGTCCCGTCCGAGGATCTGACCCCCGGCGACGTGGTCGAGTTGGAGGCGGGCGACCACGTGCCCGCGGACAGCAGGATGGTCTGGGTCACCTCCAACTTCGGCTCCCAGGAGGCCAGCCTCACCGGGGAGTCCACGCCCGTGCTCAAGCAGGTCGCTGCGTTGGACAGGGAGGAGGTCCCCTTGGCCGACCGGGTCAACATGGTCTACATGGGGACGTCCGTGGTCTCGGGCCGAGGCCGCGCGGTCGTCGTGCGGACCGGCATGGCCACCGAGCTGGGCAAGATCGCGGGCATGATCCAGGAGATTGAGCAGGACGAGACGCCGCTGCAGCGGAAGCTGGAGCAGTTCGGCAAGTGGCTGGTGTACCTGTGCGGGGTCTTGGTCACCCTGGTCTTCGTATTGGAGATGCTGCGGGGGGGACGGCTCAAGGACACCTTCCTGACCGCGGTGAGCCTGGCCGTGGCGGCGATCCCGGAGGGTCTGCCCGCGGTGGTGACGATCGCCCTGGCCCTGGGCGTGCAGCGGATGGTCAAACGCAATGCCCTGATCCGCAAGCTGCCCTCCGTGGAGACCCTGGGCTGCGCCACGGTGATCTGCTCGGACAAGACCGGGACCCTCACCCGCAACGAGATGACCGTGCAGGCCGTGTACGCGGAGGACCGCGTGTTCCAGGTCACGGGGATCGGGTACGGGCCTCAAGGCCAGTTCCTCCTGGACTCCAAGCCGGCCAAGCCCGGCGACCATTCCTCCCTGTTGGAGGTCCTCCGGTGCGGCGTCCTGTGCAACGGCGCACAACTGACGCAGGCGGACGGCCTGTACAAGGTTGTGGGCGACCCGACCGAGGGGGCCTTGCTCACGGCAGCGGCCAAGGCGGACCTGTACAAGGAGGACCTGGAGAAGGCCAGCCCCTTCGTGGAGGAGATCCCGTTCGACTCGGAGCGCAAGATGATGACCGTGATCCGCAGGGACGCGGGGCACTTGAAGGCCTTCGTCAAGGGCGCGCCGGACGTGTTGCTGGTACACTGCACGATGATCGAGGATGGCCGGGGCAGGCGTCCCCTGTCCGCGCAGGACAGGGCGGCCGTGTTGAAGGCCAACAACGACATGGCGGACCAGGCCATGCGGGTCCTGGCCGTGGCGGTTCGGATCTTGGAGGACCGGCCGGATCGATTGGAGGCCCGGGACGTGGAGAAGGACCTGACCCTCCTGGGCCTGATGGCCATGATCGATCCGCCCCGTGAGGAGGTCAAGCGGGCCATGATCCAGTGCCAGGAGGCGGGCATCCGGACCGTGATGATCACCGGCGACCACAAGAACACCGCCGTGGCCATTGCCCGGCAGCTGGGCGTGTTCGGCCGGGACGCCATCGCCCTGTCCGGGGAAGAGCTGGACCAGTGGACCGACGCCCAGTTGTCCGATCAGATCGAGCGTGTCCCCGTGTACGCCCGCGTCTCCCCGGAGCACAAGCTTCGGATCGTCCGGGCCTGGCGCAAGAAGGGTCACGTGGTGGCGATGACCGGGGACGGGGTCAATGACGCGCCCGCGGTCAAGGAGGCGGACATCGGCGTGGCCATGGGCATCACCGGGACGGACGTGACCAAGGAGGTCTCGGACATGGTCGTGACCGACGACAACTTCGCCTCCATTGTCGCTGCGGTCGAGGAGGGACGCGGGATCTACGACAACATCCAGAAGTTCGTCCACTACCTGCTCTCGTGCAATGCAGGAGAGATCTTCGTGATGTTCCTCTCCTCCCTCATCGGCATGCCCGTGCCCCTGCTGCCCATCCACATCCTGTGGGTGAACCTGGTCACGGACGGCCTGCCTGCCCTGGCCCTGGGCGTGGACCCCATCGACAAGGACGTCATGAAGCGGAAGCCCCGTGTGGTGTCCGAACAGGTGATCACCGGGGACCGTGTCAGTCTGATCCTCGAACAGGGGCTGGTCATCTCGTTGTGCAGCCTGAGCGCATTCAGCTTCATCTACTACCTTGAGAACCGCGTCCCAGTGGGGGAGGTCTTTGCCGCCCTGTTCGCATTCGACCTGGCCAGGCTCAGGGAGATCTTCACGGTCCCGGAGGCCCTGCAGGAGGAGCTCCTCGGAAAGGCCCGGACTGTGGCGTTCGTCGTGCTGGCGTTCTGTCAGGACTTCCACTCCTACAACTGCCGCAGCCAGACCCGGTCGCTCTTCTCCATCGGGGTCTTCTCCAACAAGAAGCTCATCGGGGCCACCCTGGTGTCCATGACCCTCAACGGCCTGGCGATCTACTGCCCCCTGTTTCAGAAGGTCCTGAAGACCAGGCCTCTCACGGCCCTTGAGCTGGGCCTGGTCGTTGGCTTCGCGTCGATCCCGTTGTGGGTGATGGAGCTGGTCAAGCTGGTCCGGTCGCTCAAGAAACGTCCGCCCGTCGCGTGAGGACACAGATGAAGAAGCCGTTCGCTCCTTGGGCATGTGTGGTCGGGGTGCTCCTGGGTCTGGTCGGGTGTGCCAAGGGTGCAGGCCAGGAGGCCGCAGGCGCAGACCCCAACTCCAGCCAACCGGCTGCCAGGCCCGCGCACGAGGTCCTGTGCACTGAGGGCAACGCCAAGCTGATGGAGGCCCTGCGGGCCGGAGGGGCGGCAGCCGGTCTCTTCCAGGAGGCCTGCGACCGGTATGAGCGGGCCACAGCCCTCAAGCCTGACTACTACCAGGCCTACTGCAACTGGGGTCTGACCCTGCTCAGTTGGGCGTCCCTGCCCCAGGCCGATACCGAGAAGCTCCTTCTCCAGGCCTCGGAGAGGTTCCGCAAGGCCACAGAGGTCAAGCCCGACGGGTACGAGGCCTACAACTACTGGGCCGCCGTGCTTCTGTCCCTGGCCTCCAGACCGGGAGCGGATGCAGGCGCGTACTACCGGCAGGCCGGCGAGAAGTACGCGATGTCCGCCCAGATCAAACCGGACAGCGCGGAGACCTTCAACAACTGGGGCCTGACCCTGATCCGGTCTGCGACCGTGTCCAGGGACAAGGCCGCGGAACTGTACCGCCAGGCGGGAGACCGGTTTGCCAAGGCCGTGGAGCTCAGGCCCGACCACGGCCAGGCCTACGGCAGTTGGGGGACGGCCTTGTACGGCCTGGCCATGGAGGGAGGGGCGGATGCGGAGACCCATTACCGGCAGGCCTGCGAGAAGTACAAAAAGGCGGCGGAGTTGAGCCCGGATGCGGCCGAGGTCTTTCACAACTGGGGGACTGCCCTGTCGGACTGGGCCAGGAGGGGAGGTCCCATGGCGGGCACGTTGTACGAAGAGGCCTCCGCCAAGTTCGCGAGGGCAGCGGAGATCGACCCCAATGACCAGCAGGTCTACGGGAACTGGGGGATGGCCCTGATCGACTGGGCCTGTCTGGGCGGGTCCGCCGGCGAGGCCCTGTTCCAGCAGGGCTACAAGACACTCAACAGGGCGGTCGCCCTGGGTCCCAACGAGCCGGCCATCCACAGCACCATGGGCCGATGCCTGCTCAAGAGGGCCCGGGCCAGGAGGCAGGACGCACAGACCCGACAGGAGTCGATCCGGGCCGCGACCCAGGTCCTCATGCGGTCCGAGTCGCTCAGGCCCGGGGCCGGGGCCTACA
>JAGOQT010000046.1 GCA_018007255.1 Phycisphaerae bacterium
CTCATGGGCTCCCGGATGCGATCGATGGTCCGGCCGGCCAGGAGGCTGCCCAGCCCCAGGCCCGCCATGAACACGGTCAGGACGATGCTCACGGCAAAGGGGGCTGCGCCGATGATCCGGACGATCATACGGGTCCACAGGACCTCGTAGATCAGACCCGTGAGCCCGGAGACAAAGAAGCAGATCAGGACGAACCCAGCCATCCTGGGGGGCGTGTCGTGTTGGAGTCGGCTGGTCGTCATATCAGGGTCTGCCCGGTAGGGCGACTGAAACACCGGACAAGGTACTGGTCCGGGCATGGGCCGTCAAGGCCGCGAGGCGGGCGCGGCACGCACCCGGCGGCCGAGTCCGCACGCGTGTGTCCGGGCCTGGTGCGGATCGGCCTCGTGTGGCCGGGCCCTTGGCACAGGAGGTGGACAATCCGTGCCCAGGCCCCTATCATCGACACCGATCGGTCATGCCGTGGAATGGCCCAAAGTCCTGACAGGAGACGCCCATGACACACCGTACGCTGACGTTGTCCTTTGTCTTTGCCGCATTGGCCTGCAGCCTGTGCTCCTGCACAGCCACCGAGACGCAGCAGACCCGGTTCGGCGATGCGCAACCCCTCCAGTGGTCCGTGCGCATGGCCGACTCGGAGATGGCCCGGCTCGGGGACCGCCTGGTCTGGACACAGGGGGGCCGGGCCAGGTGGGACTACGCGGCCGGCCTGTTCACACTGTCCCTGCTCAAGCTCGGTGAGCACACGCCCAATCCGGCCTATGTGGAGTTCGCCAAGGCCGCCATCGGCTCGTTCATCTCGCCCGACGGCCAGATCCAGGGCTACAAGGTCGAGGACTACAACATCGACAACGTCAACCCGGGCAAGACCGTCCTGGCCCTTTGGCAGATCACCAAAGAGGACCGGTACAGGCGGTGTGCGGACCTGCTGCGCAGGCAGTTCGACACCCACCCCAGGACCAGCGAGGGCGGGTTCTGGCACAAGCAGCGCTACCCCCACCAGATGTGGCTCGACGGCCTGTACATGGGCTCGCCCTTTTACGCGGAGTACGGGAGGCTCTTCAACGAGCCGGCGGCCTTCGACGATGTGACCAAGCAGTTCCGCCTGGTGGCGGCCCACACCTACGACCCCAAGACCGGCCTGTTCTATCACGGCTGGGACGAGAGCAGGCAGCAGGACTGGGCCGACAAGACCACCGGCACATCGCCCAACTTCTGGGGCAGGGCCCTGGGCTGGTATGCCATGGCCTTGGTGGATGTCCTGGACTTCCTCCCGGCCGACCACCCGGGGCGCCCAGAGATCCTCTCCCTGGTCCGGAAGGTCTGTGCAGGCGTGGTCCGGCATCAGGACCAGGACAGCGGCCTGTGGTATCAGGTCCTGGACCAGGGCGGGCGCCAGGGCAACTACCTGGAGGCCACGGCCTCCGCCATGTTCGTGTACACCATGGCCAAGGGCGTGAACCGCGGGTATCTCCCGCGGACCTACGTGGCGCCTGCGCTCAAGGGCTACCAGGGCATCATCGACCGGCTCATCCGGACCGAGGACAACGGCCAGGTCACGCTCACCCAGTGCTGCGCGGTGTCCGGCCTGGGGTACGGGCGTGACGGGTCGTACGAGTACTACCTCAGGGAGCCCATCGTCAACAACGACCTCAAGGGCGTGGGGCCCTTCATCCTGGCAGGGATCGAACTGCAGCAACTCCTCGACCTGCCCATGACCGTCACGGCCGGCGAAGACAAGGCGGCCGCGACCGCCGTTGCGACGGCCGAGGCCTCTGTGGCCCCGGAGTGGGCCATGGTCCCCCAGATCCTGGCCCGGATCCAGGCGCCCGCGTTCCCGGCCCGTCAGTTCGCCATCACGGACTTCGGCGCAGCCACGGACGGCCAGGCCGACTGCACGGACGCCATCCGCAAGGCCATCGAGGCCTGCTCCCAGGCCGGTGGCGGGCGGGTCGTGGTGCCTGCGGGGTCGTTTCTGACCGGGCCCATCCACCTCAAGAGCCGTGTGGAGCTCCACCTGGACGGAGGGGCCACGCTGCGGTTCAAGACCGACCCCAATGCCTATCTGCCCGCTGTGTTCACCCGGTTCGAGGGCATGGAGTGCTGGAACTACTCCCCCTTCATCTACGCCTTTGAGCAGGAGGACATCGCCCTGACCGGTGAGGGCGTGCTCGACGGCCAGGCGGGCGCAGAGAATTGGTGGGCCTGGACCCGCCGCCAGGGCGGGGCCAGGGGCCGCCTGGTGAGGATGGTTGCAGAGGACACGCCTGTGGACCAGCGGCGATTCGGGGAGGGAGGCTTCCTGCGGCCGTGCTTCATCCAGCCCTACCGCTGCAAGAACGTCCTGATCGAGGGGGTGCGGATCCGGCGCTCGCCCATGTGGGAGATCAACCCGGTCCTGTGCACGAACGTCACCGTGCGGGGCGTGGACATCCTGTCGCACGGACCCAACAACGACGGATGCAACCCCGAGTCCAGCCGGGATGTGCTCATCGAGGGGTGTGTGTTCGACACGGGCGACGACTGCATTGCCATCAAGTCCGGACGCAACAACGACGGCCGGCGCGTGGGTGTGGCCTCGGAGAACCTCGTGATCCGCAGATGCACCATGAAGGATGGGCACGGCGGGGTGGTGATCGGCAGCGAGATCTCCGGGGGCTGCCGCAATGTCTTTGCGGAGGACTGCGCCATGGACAGCCCGAACCTGGACCGGGTCCTGCGATTCAAGTCCAACGCGGTGCGGGGCGGCCTGGTGGAGAACGTGTTCATGCGGAACGTCACGGTCGGGCAGGTGGCAGACGCCGTGCTCCACATCAACCATCGATACGAGGAGGGGGAGAACGGTCCCCATAGGCCCATCGTGCGGAACGTGGTCATGGAGAACGTGACCGTGCGCCAGACCCCGCGGGTCCTGAGCGCAACAGGCATCCCCGCGGGCGAGATCGCCGGCGTGCGGATCCACAACTCGACCTTCCTCCAGGTGGCCAAACCGGACATCATCCGGGAGGCCGGGGACGTCAAGCTGGTGGACTGCAAGGTCGAGATGAAGCAGTAAGGACCCGCGAAGAAATGAAGTAAAGGTTTGCCGCTCAGATTGGGGTCAGATTGGGACGCGACGATTGAGCGAAACCGGAGGCGTAGTGCCCTTCTACGTCGAGGATTTCGCGATTGAGGAGCGGCCCAAGATGGCCCGAAGATGAGATGGCAAACGTTTAGCTCATTTCTTCGCGGGTCCTAAGGCCTGCCCACGATGGGTGGAAGCGGGGTGCCGGAACTGGAACAGCCGTGATCACCCCTTCACGGCCGCGGCCGAGGCTGCACGATCGAACACCCGCCACGCAGGCGGATTCAAATCGGGCATGTCCCATGGGCTGTCGCACCGGTGACACCGCTGGAGGTCCGGCCGCCTGGGTCTTCCACAGTTCCTGCACGTCACCAGGACTGTCCTTGGCCGCATCAGCAGATACGTGATGCATGCCGGTATGCCGAACGCCGCTGTGCCGAGTATCCACAGCGTGCATGTGTTCTTCGGCAGCCCGAACAGCCGGGCATCCCGCCCCACCAGCCACGCCAGAATCGCCGCCAGAACGAGTGAAGGCCAGATCACGCCCAGCCCGGCCGCAATCCGTACGACCCACATCTCGTTCAGCACCCGTCCCCTCGCGGCGATGAGGGAATTCGGCAAGATGAAGACCCCGTGGGCGCCCGACGTGGCCTCGATGTAGGGGGCAGTCACCTCAGAGAGCACCGACAGGCAAGGCGGATGGAGGTTCTCCAGAAGGTACTCCGTCGCTGCAGAACCCGGTTCACGCTGGACGATCGAGCCGGTCTGCCCGCGGACAGGGGTGCCGTTGCTGTCGAACACCTGGACGGAGAACTCGGTTGCGTCGCGGTTGATGGCCGCGACAGTACAGCCGAGGTACTGCGGCGGGCCGCTGCCCCGTGGCCTAGTCGGCCGAAGCCACACGGGCGCCACCTGATACGCAAAGAGCCCGTGGATCGCCGATCGTTCAGTGGAATCGAAAGGCCCCTCCATGGATGGCAGGTAGCCCGCCACTGCTGTGATCGTCAGCGTTGTGGGGTCGAGCATGTCGATTCGCCCGGAGGCGTCGAGAACCGGGATCAGTCCACCCCACGAGGACAAGTACGCGACCGGAACCAGATTGGGGTCTCCGTTTTCTTTTGTCCCGACCTGGCGCCGCAGAACAGGTCCGATACTGAGACACCACGACTTCCGCAATTCTGTGCCGATCTGCATAGGGCGGTGCGGGTCTGCCTGGTCCAGTTCCGGTCCCTTGATGACTTCTTGCCCTCCCCAGTCCAGCCTGAAGAATCGGCGTAGTCTCGCGTCGTAGACACACGTGGCAAGTGCCGGCGCCGGGCCCCCCGGGACTATAGGCGATTCGAAGCGGCCGAGCGACGCCTCCGCCGTCTGTGCCATTCCTTCCGGACCGGCATACCACTGGGCTGTTGTGCCCGGACTGGCATTCGGATCAAAGAGGCGAGCCATGCAACGATGAACGATGAGACCGGTCTTCCTGTCGAGGTAGAGCCATGATCCATCTGACTGGCCTTCCCGGGCCGGCTCCCACCAGTACACGTCCGGGTCGACTCCCCCATCAGGTACAGTTGCTCCCGTTCCTACGGGAAGCAGGCCCACTGTCTTGAATATCTGGACAACCTCTCCACGGACAGTTACGGAAAGGCCCCGGGGACGCACGATGTTTGGGTCGGATGCCATCTCACTGGGCATGAACGGAAACGGCGAGAGGTGAACGGTATGACGCTGACGACCCGGATCGCTCCCATCCCTCTGCATAGCCGTGCATGCCCAGCGAACCCAGAACATCAGTACGACGAATAAGGTCAGGACGATGGCACCGCTTGCCAGACATCGGATGCCATACTTGCTGTCTGTCTTCATGATCCGATTCCTACAGAGGGGTCGAATGGAATCTCAGTGCGACCGAGACGGCCAAGGCCAGGATCAGTGCCAACAGAACGATGATCGTATCAGCGGTAAAGCCCTTGATGACAACCAGAGCCATGACTGTAGCCGGAAGCAGGAGGGCCCCGAAGAGGAGGATGACCTTCCGTGTATGCCAGCCGATCTGCAGCCCCAGGCCGTAGTTGGCCATCGCCACCAGGAACACAATCGCGTAGATCCGGGCAACCCAGTGCGAGTAGAACATGAATGGGGAGACGGTCCTCTGCAGCACAATCACGGCCGCAATACCCACCGGCACGAGCACAATCAGGACGGCCAGCAGACCGACAAGGAGGCGGGCCCACAGGATCTGCCCGCGGGTCACGGCCTGGGTCGAGAGGAATGACGAGATCCGCCCGGCCCGGTCTGCAGCCATCTGGCCGACCCCCAGGGCGCAACAGCCCAGCAACGCGAAGGGGAGTACCCAGATCACGGTGACAAGCACTCCGGCTTCAACGTCCCCCGCGTCACTGAACACAAGAAGGGGGACGGTCATGATGGCTGACAGCAGGGCTACCAGAAGGAGATAGGCCGCATGGTCTACGATTTCTCTCCAGATCAGCGTACGCATGTCAGACCTTGCTTTCCTGCATCCTGGGAGCCGCCACCGACCGGGTACACTCGATGAAGATGTCCTCCAGAGTCATGGGCAGCTCGGTGCAGCTCTGGGGGCCAAAGGTGTCCAGCATGGCCTGTTTGCGGTCGTTCCAGTTGGCCACGGTCAGCACGATCTCGCGGTCCCGGACCCGCTGATGGACGATCTCCGTGATGAACAGGTTGTCCGGGGCCTTCTGGGGGAAGAGGATCTGGAGCTTCTTGATGCGGCTCTTGAGCTCCTCCAACGCGCAGTCGATCACGAGCCGGCCGCCCACCAGGACCCCGACCCGGTCGGCGATCCGCTCCACGTCGCCCAAGATGTGCGAGCTGAACAGGATCGTCCGATCCTCCTTCTGGATCAGCTCGATGGCCAACTCCAGGAACTGCCGCCGGGCCGCCGTATCCAACCCCAGTGTGGGATCGTCGAGGATGAGCAGTTCCGGCTCAATCGCCATCGCCAGGGCCAGGTTGAGTTGCGCTCGCATGCCCGCGGACATCTCCTTGACCTTCCGGTCCATGGGCAGCCTGAAGGTCTCCAGAATGCTGGAGAAGAACCGGTCATTCCAGTGAGTCGAAAGGCCCTTGCAGAGATCGATCAATCGCTTGACACGGTAGTTCTGAATCAGGTGGTGCCCCTCGGCGACATAGCCGATCCGGCCGCGCATCTGCGCAGACAGATGCAGGGAGTCCTGGCCCAGGAGGCTCGTCCGGCCCCGGGTCGGCGGCTCCAGACCCAGCAGGATGCGGATCAGAGTGGTCTTGCCCAGGCCGTTGCGGCCGAGCAGACCGTAGATGCACCCGCGAGGGATCTTCAGGTCGATGCGGTCCAGGACGCAGCGCCCATCGTAGTACTTCACCAGATTCTCGATCTCGATCACGGTGTCAGCCATGCTAACTCCCCTTGGTGACCAGGTTGACTCTCTCCAGGACGCCATGGAACCAGTCTAGGAGGGTCTGTCTCTCGATCTGCATGTGAAAGGCCTCGACGACGATCCGCTCCAGCTCGTCGCAGAGGATGCGTTTTCGCACGGTCCGGCTGAGCGTGCTGTCCAGACCCGCGACGAACGCCCCCGCCCCCGCCTTGGTGACGATGACGCCCTCCTGTTCAAGCTGGCGGTAGGCCTTGGCGATCGTGTTGGGATTGATCGCCAGGTCCTGTGCGAGTTGGCGGACGGTCGGCAGCCGCTCCTCCCGAAGCAGCCGCCCCAGGGCAATGTCCCGTTTGACCTGATCCATGATCTGCTGGTACACGGGCCGGTCTGATGCGTGATCGATACGTACCTGCATGGGCCACCTTAGTGCTTGTACTACTCGAACTATTACAAGTATACCTCTTGTCCTTCGCGGTTCAACAAGAATCTCAGAAAAATCTCGCAGGCAGGGCCTTGGCCGTTCCCGGGCACCCGTTCCCCGGGTGGGTCGGCCGATGGATCGCAGGCGGACCCCGAACCGGAATCCGCTCTATCTGCCTCCCGGGTAAGGGGATGGGCAAGAGAGGCTCTTTGGAGATACAGACTGGCCCAGGCTGTGGAGGAGAACCTGGAGGGCGGGTGGATGGCCAAGGGTCAAGTTCCGTGATCTTCGAGACCTTGGCCTCCCTCCCGGCCCAGAGGGGGCATTTCAACGGAGGTCATCCATGGGCCCTTGGAGCACTCTCCCCGCCCGGCCGCCGGCCTACCTGTGGGACTTGGCGGGGAAGCCGTCCCTCATGAAGGTGATGTCTTCTCGTTCGGCCGCCGGGGGCGTCATGTTGAAGCTGAAGGTCGCCGGGTAGAACATGGCCTTCTGGCTCCAGTCGATCAGGCTCTTGTCCTGCCACTTGTGCATCTCCCCGTGACCGTCGGCAAAGCCGAACGTCGTCTTCTGCCTGTGCCACATGGCCAGCGGGTCAATCCAGTTCAGCGGAAGGAAGTGAAACTGCCACGAGCCCACGTTGGACCCCCGAGGGTCGACATCCTCCAGGAACACGTACTTGCGCGTGGGATTCTTGATCTCGCTGTACTTCTGCGCAGGCTGGTGATCGAGCCCGCCGTCGGGCCAGTTCCTCTCACCGTTGGCGCCGTTGGCGATGGAGTAGCTGCGATAGGCCGTCTGCCTGGGGTCCTTCATCCGTTTGTCCGCCGAGCAGCGGTAGACCTCAGGGGTGTTGCCCACGTAGGGGTAGAGGGCGCCCCTCTTGATCGCCTGCTCGATCTCCTGGGCCACCGTAGCGGCGTTGGAGGGGACCGGATGGGCCCAGGCATGGCGGTCGGCGTTGATCATCGCGCCGACCAGCCTGTCGTCGTTCGCGTCCTTGTACATGAGCCAGGCCAGGGAGAGGGTCCGGACGTTCGCCAGGCACCGAATGCGGATGCCGTGATCCCTGGCCAACTGCAGGGACGGCAGGAGGATAGCCATCAGGATGGCGATGATCGCAATCACCACCAGGAGTTCGATCAGCGTAAAGCCCTTGGTTCGCATAGGTGTTCTCCTGTCCATAGCCTCGTCTGAGCCCAGGCGAGGGTCCCTGAAGTATACCCGATCACAGGGTCCGGCGGCCACGAAATCTTCCCCTCCATCCATCCCCGCATCCGCGTCCCGGATGAACGGCCTCCTCGTGGAACGGCCCTATCGCTGTCGCCGGATGCGAATCGCGATGTACGGCCGGCCCGGCAGAGGCACGGCGCGCCCGTCCTTGTCTGCGAACACGTAGTCGTCCCGCTTGCGGATCTCAAACACCCCGTGCGCCGGCGTGATCGTCATGTTCCAGGTGTCGATCACCTCTGCGGTAAAACGCATCCCATCCGCGAGATCAGCCTTGTACAGTGCGAACGGCCACGCAGTGAGGGCCTGGCGGCCGAAGTACCCGAGGTAGTACTCGCCCCGCTTGCCCGCAAAGGGACAGCCCTGCCACTTGTCGATCGGCTCCAGTCCATCGGCCGGACCTGCCTCCAGGATCTCGCGAAGGAACGCCAGGCGGGCCGGGCTCCGGCCGTGCAGCACCCCGCCCTTGGCCCACCAGATGACGTCATGGGGATCGAGATAGGTCTCGCCATGTCCCACGTACGTGCCTGCGATCGCGCCCTCCCAGAAGCGGAGCACCAGCTCCTCGGCCGAGAGGTTGCCCCAACGCTGCGGCAGGTTGCCCTCATACTTGACCTCGTCGAACACGACCGGCTTGCGATACACGTCCCGGTAGAGGACCGCGCGGCCGTAGTCCTCGACCGCAGAGCCGTTCTGGATGCTGGCGTGCGTGACCCACGGCTGGGTGTGGTTGTAGAGGATCGTGCCGTTGTGGATGGATCTCAGGTGCCCGTAGGGGTCGCTCGCCTGCACGATCCGGAAGAGCCGGTCCCAGTCCCCAGGGGTCTTCTCCTTCATGAAATCGTATTCGTTGGCCAAGGACCACCAGACGTTCCGGTACGCGGCCAAACGGGCGATCACGTACCGCGCGTACCGATCGTCCGCCTCGGGCGGCATGCGGTCAAAGCCCCAGTGGCCCCTGTCGTAGGGGTGGAACAGGATGATGTCCGCCTCGATGCCCAGGTCCCGCAACTGGCCGACCCGCTGTTCCAGGTGCCGGAAGAACGCCGGATCAAAGCGGGCAAGGTCCCATCCGGAGGGCGGCGTGCCCTCGAATGGATAGAGCACAGGCTCGTTCTCGTTCCAGGCATATCGCTTCGGAAATACGCACATCCGGAGCTTGTTGAAGGGCGAGCCCGCAAGGGTCTTGAGCGTCTGCTCCTCAAGGGCGTTGCCCTGATGGATCCAGGCGTAGCACGTGGTGCCGACCTGCCGATAGGGCGTGCCGTCCGCGTACGCGAAGTGGAAGGTGTTGTGGACCCGGACAGGCCCGTGGTTGCCCGCCTTGGCGGGCGTGCACACGAATCCGCCCTTGTGGCCGTGCAGTCCCTGGTCGTTGCTGCTGGTGGTATAGGTCCAGCGGCCCGGTGCATTGGGCATGAACCGGACCCTGTAGGTGCCGCCGCCGTCGTAGAATCCCTGGGGCTTGAAGGTCTGGTCGCCCAGGCTGAACTCGGCGCTGAGCTGGACATCGACAAAGGGGGTGCCTGTACTCGGCCCACGGAGGGTCAACTCAAAGAGGTCCCATTGTTCGACGGAGACGCCATCCTGACCGCGCGCGGTCCCCAGGCACAGACACCACGCCGTTGCAGCCAATCGGATCCATCTCTTGTCCGGCATGACCGACTCCTCGACTGGAGAAAGGGACAGGCCTGCTCCATCAAGCGACCAAGCCTTCTGGCCTGAACGTAGTACCCTACCTACACCTTGTCAAGTAGACACCCCTGTCTCTCTAGGACATCTGGGTCCACCCAGGGCGGCAGGGTCACGTGTGGGGGCCACAAGGGCCTCGACTTCCGCGGCTCCCATGGGGTAGACTGGTCCTCAGACCAAGGCCGTCAGGTAAGGGGACAACACGATGGTCGCACGCAGGGTCGGGACCATGAAGGCCATGCTCGCTCGTCTTACGCTGCTTCTCGGAGGAGCCGGTTTGGCGTTTGGATCCAGCTCCAGCGGGATCCGGGCCGCTGAGCCAGACAAGGAAGGGCCCAAGACAGAGACCCTGGGCAGGTCGACCTGGATGAAGACCGCCCGGTGGGGTGTGATGACCCACTACCTGGCGGACTGGAAGGCCCGCGAGGCCAACGAGCCCATGAGCGTGGCCAGGTGGAACGAGATGATCGACCGCTTTGACGTAGAGGGCCTGGCCGGGCAGCTCAAGAGGGTGGGCGCGGGCTATTATGTTATCACCGTCGGCCAGAACTCCGGCTACTACCTCTCGCCCAATGCGACGTACGACCGGCTTGTGGGCATCAACCCCAGCAAGTGCTCCCGCCGCGACCTGGTGTCCGACGTATCTGCTGCACTGCGGGAGCGGGGGATCAGGCTCATCGTCTATCTGCCGTCCGGCGCACCGTCCGGGGACCGCGTGGCTCGAGAGGCGCTGCAGTGGCAGAACGGCCCCTATCCGAACAAGGCGTTCCAGGTCAAGTGGGAGCAGATCATCCGCGAGTGGTCGCTGCGATGGGGCGACGAGGTCGATGGCTGGTGGTTCGACGGGTGCTACTGGCCCAACACGATGTACCGCTCCGCCGAGCCCCCCAATTTCACCAGTTTCGCCGCTGCCGCACGAACGGGCAATCCGGCCAGTGCCGTTGCATTCAATCCCGGCGTGGTTCCTCGCATTCTCTCGATCACGCCCCACGAAGACTACACGGCAGGCGAGATCAGCGATCCCAATCGGGTAGAGATCCGCAGGGCCGTGGACGGCAAGATCGACGGCGCCCAGGTCCACATCCTGAGCTACCTGGGCCGGACCTGGGGTATGGGCCAACCCCGATTCTCAACCGAGCAGGTGGTGAGGTGGAGCCAGTCCGTACACAGGCAGGGAGGTGTGATCACATGGGACGTGCCCATCCAGGCCAAAGGCCTGATCCCCCAGCCGTTCATGGACCAGTTGAATTCCGTGGGCAAGGCGATGGGAGAGGGATAGGGGTACAATGACCAGACTGATCACCAGCATGGTCTTGGTTCTTGTGCCGCTACCGACCCTCTGGGCTGCCGGGGAGCAGGCGGCGGCTCCGGCGGCCTCCGGCAGCGGGCCCCGCGTGTTCCTGCTCGATGCAGGGTCCCTCCAGTCCGCCCGAGGGCGGATCCGGACAGGCGACGGGTCGCTCGAACCGGCCTTGGCCAGGCTGCGGCAGGAGGCCCAGGCCGCACTCAAGGCAGGGCCCTTCTCCGTCGTGAACAAGGACACTACACCCCCTAGCGGGGACAGGCACGACTACATGAGCCAGGCCCCGTACTGGTGGCCCAATCCGGACACGCCCGACGGCCTGCCCTATGTGCGCCGCGACGGGGAGCGGAATCCGGAGATCTACAAGATCACCGACCACAGGGACATGGACCGATTGATCGAGGCGGTGGAGACCCTGGCCCTGGCCTACTGGTTCACAGGGGATGAGGTCTCTGCTGCCAAGGCGGCCGATCTGTTGCGGGTCTGGTTCCTGGACCCCGGGACGCGGATGAACCCCCACCTGGAGTACAGCCAGGCGATACCCGGCCTGAACACGGGCCGCGGCATCGGCCTGATCGAGACCTCAGGGCTGGTCCGCGTGGTCGATGCAGTGGGGCTGCTGGCCGGGTCCAAGGCCTGGGGCCCACACGACCAGCAGGGCCTCCAGGCATGGTTCGGCCGGTTCCTGGAGTGGATGCAGGACAGCCCCAAGGGCAGGGAGGAGGCGGCAGCCCGGAACAACCACGGGACCTACTACGACCTGCAGGTGGCCTCCTTTGCCCTGTTCGTGGGCAAGACGGACCTGGCCGCACAGGTCTTGAGGGCTGCCGGCCCGGCGAGGATTGGCCGCCAGATCGAGCCCGACGGTCGCCAGCCCCTGGAACTGGCGCGGACCCGGGCCTGGAGTTACAGCGTCATGAACCTCCGGGGCCTGATGTCCCTGGCCAGGATCGCAGAGAACGTGGGCGTGGACCTGTGGACGTACCAGACCGACGACGGGCGGGGCATGCGCAGGGCCCTCGACTACCTGGTGCCCTTTGCACTGGCCGGTCAGACGTGGCCCCATCCCCAGTTGGGGGGCTGGTCACCCGAGGGGATCTACCCCCTGGTTCGCTGGGCTGCAGCCGCGTATCCGGATGCACCCTACAAGGCCCTGATGGCCAAGACCCCGGCGATCCCGGAGGACGATCGAAGCCGCCTGGTCCAGGCCGATCCGTACAGCCCCTGATCCCACTGGGAGGACCAGCCTCATGAAGCGAATGTGTTCGATCCCATATATCCTGCCGGCCATCCTCAGCCTGCTTGCCATCTCTGCCCTGGGCGTGGTCCCGCCCCAGCGGTTGCGGGTGAGTGACAACCGCCGGTTCCTGGTCCGGGAGGACGGGACGCCCTTCTTCTACCTGGGCGACACGGCATGGGAGCTGTTCCACCGCCTCAACCGCGAGGAGGCGGACCAATACCTGGCGGACCGTGCCGGCAAGGGCTTCACGGTCATCCAGGCCGTGGCCGTAGCGGAGCTGCGGGGACACATCGATCCCAATCCCTACGGACACGTGCCGTTCATCGATCAGGACCCAGCCCGACCATGCGTCTCAGAGGGGCCCGCCGACGACTACTGGGACCACGTGGACCATGTCGTGGACAAGGCCGGGTCCCTGGGCCTGCTCATCGGGTTTCTCCCCACCTGGGGATCGTACTGGCACGACACCGTCAAGGATGGCGGGCCGCTCTTCACGGAGTCCAATGCAGAGACCTATGGCCGCTGGCTCGGACAGAGGTACAAGGACAGGGCCGTGATCTGGATCCTTGGAGGAGACCGCCCTGTGGAGGACGATCGGCAGAGGGCGGTCATCCGGTCCATGGCCCGGGGCCTGCATGAGGGTGATGAAGGCCAGCACCTCATGACGTTTCACCCGCCCGGAGGCCAGGGGTCTGCGACCTGGTTCCACCAGGACGACTGGCTGGACTTCAACATGCGACAGAACGGCCATGTGGCGGAGTACGGTCGATACGCAGCCACGCGGGCAGACTACGATCGAATGCCCATCAAGCCGGTGCTCGACGGAGAGCCCCTATACGAAGACCATCCGGTCTCCTTCAACGCCAAGGACCAGGGCCACTCGATCGCTGCAGACGTGCGGAGACCCCTGTACTGGGACCTGTTTGGCGGGGCCTGCGGACACACCTACGGGCACCACTCGGTCTGGCAGATGGCCCAGCCCGGGCGTCCGCCCGTCAACGGTCCGCTCATGCCCTGGTCAGAGGCCCTGGACCAGCCGGGCGCAGGACAGATGCAGCACGGCAGGCGCCTCATGGAGTCCAGGCCCTTCCTCACGCGGGTGCCCGACGACTCTGTGCTGGTCCCCGCCGAGGTCCCGACCTCCGTTCCGGGCGCAGGACGGTATCGATTCGTGGCCACCCGCGATGCAGGGGGCAGCTATGCCATGGTCTATGCCCCGACCGGCAGGCCGTTCAGGGTCCGCATGGACAAGGTCAATGGCCCCAAGGTCAGGGCCTGGTGGTACAACCCCCGCAACGGACTGGCCAGCCTGATCGGGGAGTTCCCCAACCAGGGCGAGAGGGCGTTCTCTCCCCCGGACTCGGGGGAGCACCTGGACTGGGTCCTGGTCCTGGACGACGCGGCCAAGGGCTATCCTCCGCCCGGACAGCACAGACCGACCGATCGACCCCGGGGCTCGGCTGAACCGTGAGGGCTCCGCAATCCACACCCCCGTGTGGACAGCTCGTTGCCCCGGGGCGACCACGACCCGACCTCACTGGGCTGCCGGCTTGTACTTGACCGAACACCCGTACGGCTTGGTGGCCGGGGTGCTGACCGCCTTGCCCGAGGTCAGCTCGGCCAGGGCCTTGCCCACGTAGTTGACCAGGGCCTCATCTGCCTGGACCTTCCCCAAGGGCGCGTTGTCGATCGCGCCGTTGTAGACGATGCGGCCCTGCTTGTCGATGACCACCATCTGGGGCGTGGTCTTGGCCCCATAGGCCTTTCCTGTGGTCCCGGACCGGTCGTCGAGCAGGGGATAGGGCACCTTGTGCTTCTTGGCGAACTCCTGGTTCTTGGCCGTCTCCTGGTGGCTCGTGCTGTTGATCGCCAGCCAGACCACGCCCCGGTCCTTGTACTTGCGGGCCAGGTCCTTCATAGTCGAGGCCTTCTCGTAATGGTACAGGACGAAGGGGCACTCGTAGTTGAACCACTCCAGCACCACGATCTTGCCCTTGAGGGCTGCCAGGTGGACATCGTTGCCGTCCTGGCCCTTGAGCGTGAAATCGGGCGCGATGTTGGGGTCCTTTTCCGCGCCCCGCACAGCCGATCCGGCCAGGAGGATCGCGGCCAAGGCCACCCATGAGATGCACTTGGGACAAAGCATAGTCAGCTCCTTTCATGCAAACGGTTGTCTGGTTCAGGTCCATACGCCGCACCCCGGAAGAAGGTTTGTGCCCGCTCCGGTACAGGCCCTGCGACAGGCGGATGCGGCCCGGCTCGGCGTCGCCGAAGTTGACCTGCCGGGGCGGGGCCCTTATGCTGACTGAGGCACCAGGAAACCCTGCGGCAATGGTTGAACGGTGTGGGAAAGGAGCCGGACCATGGACATGCAGACGATGCGGGCGTTCTTCGGGTGGTGTACCGTCCTGAACGGAGGTCTGCTCATCCTCTCGTTTCTGGTCTGTGCCCTGGCCGGAGATTGGGTCTACCGCATGCACAGCAGGTGGTTCCAGATCCCCCGGGGGACCTTCAATGCCATCCTCTACGGCTTCCTTGGGGGCATGAAGTTGGTGGTCTTTCTGCTCAACCTCATGCCCTACGTGGCCCTGGTGATCATGGGCTGAAGGTGGTCCCCTGTCGCCAGTGTGTGCCGAGTTGGTTGCTGGAGCAGGGCTTGGGCTGCGCAACGCGTGGAGTGCGCCAGGAAAGGACGGACAGCCATGAGTGCTGCGATGATCTTGATGATGGTCGTGTCCTATAGCACGGCAGTGGAGGCCCCCATGGCCGGCCCGCCCGCCTCGCCGAGTGCACCGACGGTCCGCGATGCGGCGGCCTCGGCCGATCCGAACGCGCATCTCGATTACACGCCCGGTCAGGCCCCTCGCTTCTGGTCGGTCGCCACGGCGGATACGATCATGGCCCGATGGCCGGACTACAACCGGGCCTACCATGCCTCATGGACCTACGTGCACGGCTATGCCCTCTGCGGCTTCGAGATGCTGTATCGGGCCACGGGCGACCCACGCTACTACAAGTACATCAAGCGATTCATAGACAAGCACATCGACGAGAACGGCGAGTTCCGGGTCGTGGTGGACGGCCGGGGACGTGAGCGGGCCACAGGCTTCGACAACCAGGACAACATGATGACGGGCAACACGGTGGTCATGCTCTACGAGGTCACGCGGGACGAACGCTACAAGAAGGCCGCCACCACCATCCGCCGCGCACTGGACGACTACCCCCGCAACAGCAACGGCGGTCTGTGGCATGCCCGCAGCATGAACGGACAGTGGTGGATCGACGGAATCTTCATGAGCCAGATGTTCCTGACCCGGTACGGTAGGTCGATAGGGGATCCCCAGTACTGCTGGGATGAGGCCACCCTCCAGCTCGGCGCGTATGCCCGCAAGGCCCAACGCGACGACACGGGGCTCTATGTGCACGGCCTCTACGAGGCGGGGCACGGCGGCAGGGTCCCAACCTGGGCAGACCCGAACGGCGGCCTCTCGCCCGAGGTCTGGAGCGAGGGACTGGGCTGGTATGGCCTGGTCCTGGTCGAGACCCTGGCCCATCTGCCCAAGGACCACGCCAGGCGGGCAGAGATGGAGGACCTCTTCCGACGCCTGGCCGCCGGTCTCAAGCGGACCCAGGATGCCAAGAGCGGCAGGTGGTTCCAGGTGGTGGACAAGGGCGACAGGCCTGACAACTGGACAGACACGTCGGGCAGCGCGATGTTCACCTACACGATCGCCAGGGGAATCGAGATCGGCCTGCTGGATCGGGCTGAGTACGCCCCGGTCGTGGAGAGGGGCTACAAGGGGATCGTCGAGAACGCCAGGATCAACGACAAGGGCCTGGTGGACATCATGAGCGCATGCGACGGCCTTGGGGTCCAGGCCAGCTACGATCGCTACATCAACTTCAGGCAGTCGATCAACGCCAAAGAGGCCGTGGCGGGCTTCCTGTGGGCCACGGCCATAGTAGAAAGGCCCGAATTGGAGAGGTCGGCAAAGCTTCAGGGCCGGTTGGCACCTCGGCCCCTGTACCGGGACCCGCCGTTCGACGCCCCGACCGATCCGGTGCTCTGTTTCAACGAGGAACAGGCCAAGTGGTTCATGTACTACACCGCGCGCCGCGCCACGGCCGAGAACACGCCGGGTGTCACCTGGGTCCACGGCTCCAACATCGGCATGGCCGAGTCCTCGGACGGGGGCGCGACCTGGACCTACCGCGGCACCGCAGAGATCTCCTACGGCAAGGACGCCCACCCGAACGACACCACATACTGGGCCCCGGAGGTGATCTGGCACGACGGCCTGTACCACATGTACCTGAGCTACGTGCCCGGGATCTTCAGCGACTGGAACCACCCTCGCCAGATCGTGTACCTGACCAGCAAGGACGGCATCCGGTGGGACACCGTGGGCCCCGTGGACCTAAAGTCCGATCGGGTGATCGACGCGTGCGTGCTCCAGGTCCCGGGCGGGACCTGGCGGATGTGGTACAAGGATGAGCGGAGGCCCAAGGCCCTGTGCTATGCGGACAGCCCGGACCTGAAGAACTGGGAGCCCAAGGGCAATGCCGTGACCGACTACAATGGAGAGGGACCCAAGGTCTTCCGCTGGAAGGGCCGGTGCTGGCTCGTCGCAGACTGCTGGGCCAACGGCATGCGGGTGTGGAGCTCGGACGACTGCCTGAACTGGCAGCTCCAGGCCGAGCCGCTGCTCGGTTCCCACGGGGACGTCGTGGTCAGCGGGGACCGGGCCTGGTGGTTCTACTTCGGCGGACCGCGGGGGCCGGGGGAGCCTCGCGGCGGGCGCACGACCGCGATCAACGTTGTGGAGCTCACCGTGGCGGATGGGAAGCTCATCCCAGGCGACCCGGCCCAGCCGACCATGATCGATCTCAAGCCTGTGCGGGAGGAGGAGAGATGACGGCGATAGCCGAGCCACGACCCCGCAGGCTCACGCGTGGGGCAGGGTCCTTGGCCTGCGCAGCCGCGATCCTCTGGGCGGCCTCGGCCTGCAGGGCCGAGCAGGCCGACCCAGGTGCGGACCTGGAC
>JAGOQT010000047.1 GCA_018007255.1 Phycisphaerae bacterium
CCCGTACGCTGCGACCGCGGACGTGGGGGAGGCCTCGGCCCTGGCCGGTCTGATGACAGGCCTGGCCGACCGGGTGGCCTCGCATGCCCTGGTCGTGGTCCGCACCGAGCGCAGGGTCAGGCTCCTGGACCGGTACGGCTGTCTCTCGGTCCAGGACCGCCGCGAGTACGGCAAGATGGCCTTGACCTTCCTGGAGAGGAAGGACGCATGACCCCCCGAGACGCCGCCATGGAGATCGTGAAGGCACTCCGGGCCCACGGGTATCAGGCCCTGTTTGCCGGCGGCTGCGTGCGCGACATGCTCCTGGGCAGGCCCGCCAAGGACTATGACGTGGCCACGGACGCCGAGCCTGCGGACGTGATCCGACTCTTCAAGCGGACCCTCAAGGTCGGGGCCCAATTCGGCGTGGTCATCGTCCTGATGGACGACCAGGGCATCGAGGTGGCCACCTTTCGCTCCGACGCGGGCTATGTGGACGGGCGCAGGCCCGTGGAGGTGCGTTTCACCACGGCCGAGCAGGACGCCCTTCGCCGGGACTTCACCGTCAACGGGATGTTCTACGATCCGGTGGCAGACCAGGTGATCGATTACGTGGGCGGCCAGGCCGATCTGCAAAGACGGGTCGTCCGGACGATCGGGGACCCTGCGGATCGCTTCTCGGAGGACTACCTCAGGATGCTCAGGGCCGTCCGGTTCTCGACCCAACTGGGCTTCTCCATGGACCCCGCCACCTACTCGGCGATCTGCGCCTGCGCACCCAAGATCGTCGGCATCAGCGGCGAGCGGATCAGCATGGAGCTGGAGGGGATCCTGACCTGCCCGGGCAGGGCGCACGGGGCCCGGGCATTGAAGGAGACCGGGCTTGCAGCGGCGATCTTCCCGGGCATGGGGGGCGATGCCATGCAGACGGCCGTGGGCGTGTTGGGGAGACTGCGGGGCCGGACGAGCTATCCCCTGGCCCTGGCCGCCCTCCTGGTGGCGTGCAGGTCCGACGAGGCCCTGAGGGCGTTGAAGGTCCTCAAGCTCAGCCGCACGCAGACCAAGCACGTCCGGTTCCTGCTGGATCGACGAGGGGTCCTGCTCCAGGATCCCCTGTCCCTGGCGGACTTGAAGCGGCTCCTGGCAGGGCCCCTGTTCTGGGATCTGTACGAGCTGCAGAGGGCCATCCAGAAGGCCGGCGCAGGGCCGGTTGGCGCCCTGGTCCAGGTGCGGCGCAGGGTCAGGTCCCTGGCAGGCGTGGAGTTGAGGCCCGAGCCCCTGCTCAACGGCCATGACCTGATGCGCCTGGGCATGGCCCCAGGACCCGGCCTGGGCCAGTTGGCCGATCAACTGTACGGGGCCCAGTTGGAGGGCGTCCTGATCTCGGTTGAACAGGCCAAGGCCTGGGCCAAGAGGTGGATGGCCAGGAGACAGGACACAGAACACAGGACTCAGAACACAGGGGCGGCAGACGGGGGGCCGGAGGCAACAAGGGGGGGACAGATGGATCCCAAGGGGTAGGGCGGTGTGCAGGCGTGCCCTGAATAGCGGCCCGTCAAGGCGAAAGAGAGGTGTCGGCTGCATGCATGACATGGGCAGACTGCTCCTGTTTGTGCTGGCCGCGGGCCCCGCATCAGGGGCACTCGACCCGGATACGCTGCCCCAGGTGGGCTATCACCCAGGCGGACTGGCATATTGGAGCTGTCCGTATCTGTGCAACGCCCTGGCCCAGGGGCAGTGGCTCGAGTACGGCCCCGGGCAGTGGGGCAGCAGCGTATCGGTGTGGGACAACCCGCAGTTCGACCCCAATGGGTTCCCAAGGTACCTCAACCCGGGCAAGTCCCTGCGTGGGATCTGCTATGGCCTGCACTGCGACTATGGGGACAGTCGGCCGTCCACCTGGCCTGTGCGGAGCCGGCTGGCCCAGGGCCACGTGGTCCTGACCTGGAAGGGCAGCGCGGACATCCGCCTGCACGGCGGGGCCTTTGTGCCCGCAGAGTCGAACTGCCTGCAGGCCGGCCGGTTCAAGGACGGGCGGCGGGTGTACCTGTTCACAGGCGACCAGCACGTGCAGTGGCTGGACTGCCTGGAGATCGATGCCCAGGACCCGGTCACGGATATCCGGGTGTGGCTGGCCGACCCCGAGGACCCGCAGCGGCGGTCCCTGGAAGGGCAGGTCTTTCACCCGGTGTTCCTCGAGCGATTGGCGGATGCGGACTGGGGGTTCATCCGGTTCATGGACCTGCTCACGACCAACGCCAATCCCCAGCAGGACTGGTCGGACCGGCGCGGGCCGGGCCACTGCTTCGGGCATGGCGTGCTCAACCCCAGGGCCCCGGCCGCGGGGTTCTCGGGCCAGCGCGGCACGGGCATGGCCTTCGAGCACATGGTGGCCCTGTGCAACCAGGCGGACAAGGACCTGTGGGTGTGCGTGCCCCACCTGGCCACCGACGACTTCGTGACCAGGCTCGCCCGACTGATCCTGTACGGCAGCGACGGCAGGGAGCCCTATGCCCGGCCTACGGCCAAGCCCGTGTATCCACCCCTGGCCCGGCACCTGCGGGTCTATATCGAGTACTCCAACGAGATCTGGAGCAACGGAGACTCATTCTGCCAGGGCAACTGGGCACAGGAGCAGGCCAAGTCACTGGGCCTGACCAAGCCCCAGTTCAATGCCCGCAGATTCTCCCAGGTCTGGCGGGTCTTCCAGCAGGTCTTTGGAGGCGCGGATCGGCTTGTCAGGGTGGCTGCGGTGTTCACGGCCCATGCGGACTACACGCGTCCCTTCCTCCAGGAGATGGCCGCCTATGGCCCGACCCTGGACCCCGCAGTGGAGCCCGATGTCATCGCCGCCACGACCTACTTCGGCAACGGTATCCAGGACTACGTGTTCGAGCGGGCCAGGTCCGCGCCCGGCACAGATGACCCCTGGTTCCTGACCACGGAGACCTTCGTTGCAGGCGGAACCTCCAGGCCCGTGTCGCTCGCCGCCAACCACCCCTACTGGACGGGATCGGCCTTCCAGAGGCACATGGATGAGGCCTTTGCCGAGTGGCGGAGGCGACTGCTCAGCGGGGACGCCCGCGAGGGCGCAGGACCGGATGCGGTCGGGGTGGGCGGTGGGTTCGACCCCTGGCTCGTGGATCTGGCCAAGACCACCTTCCCTGCACCCAAGCCCCTGATCGCCTACGAGGGCGGGCCGTCCATCTACACCGACAACATCGACGGATCCGATCCCCGCGACGACGGCATCACCACGTTCATGGAGGCCATGAATCGCCGGCGCGACATGAGGGAGGTCTACGACATCCACCTGAACATGGCCCGGTCCAAGGGGCTCAGGTCGCACGTGGCCTTTGTGGACTGCGGCACATGGGGCAAGTACGGCCAGTGGGGCCACCTGGAGTACCTGGACCAGGACCCCAATGCCTCGGTCAAGTGGCGGTTCATCCTGGGCTGGATCGACCAGATGCGTGCCATACGGCCCGTGGACCAGCCTGCAGGCAGCGTGCCTCGGTTCGCCACAGGTCATGTCCTGCCTGTGGCCTTGGTCAGCCAGCCCTACTCGGCGACGATCACCGTGGGTGGAGGAGACGGGCAGCTGGCGATCGCGAGGGTAGGGGACTACCTTGTGGAAGGCCTCAGGTATGAGACCGACCCCAACGACCCAAACCGTGTTCGGATCGCAGGTACGCCCACACACCCGGGGATCAGCTACCTGTACCTCCGCGCCACGGACCAGGACGGGGACCCTGCGTGGCGGACCTTCACGATCCGGAGCGTGGGAGGCCCGGGTGTGTTGGTCGAGTCCGACCTCACTGGATCCGACCCCGCACTCCACCTGCCGTGCAAAGCAACCCATGCCCTGGCCCCTAGCCTGATCTACTCGGGCTGGACTGCGGGCACCGGGGTCCGTGTGCACCCGGGCAACGACATGCTCGCCTGGTCCGTCGACGCGCAGGCAGACGAGGACAAGTCCACCTTGGGCCTGGCGATCGCGGACAACGAGTACCTCTCTGTGCGGGTCCAGGCCCCTGCAGGCAAGGCCCTGGACCTGCGAGGCACCCAGGTCGACCTGCTGATCCGCAGGATCGACTACCACAGCCCTCGCCGGTACGCGGTCCTGACCAGTGTGGACGGGTTCACGGACCAGACCGCTGTGTGGGTCACGTCCAGGATCGACTCGACCTCTGACGAGCAGTTGACCTTCACACTGCCGGACCGGCCCGCGTATGCGGGGATTGCAGGCCCCTTCGAGGTGCGGCTCTACGGATTCTCAGGCCAATACGCAGGCCACAAGACCGGGCTGCTAACGTTCCGGCTGGACGGCCGGATCGTGGACCTGTAGGGCGATTCCGTCAGACGTCGGCCGGTCTGTGTTACCACCAGAACCCAGGGGCGTCTCCATACCTCTCTTGCATGTCCTTGAAGGGACGCCAGGCCACGTGGCCGTCCAGGAAGCCGATGTTGCCTCCCCAGGGCTCGTCCACGGACTTGAGGTGATTGGTCGTGTCATATACCTGAGATTGGGGGGTATATATGCCACCTGGGATGCATGCGAAGTCGCCGTTCGGGTACGGCGAATACCGGTAACTCATGGTCGTATCGATCACCAGCTCGGCACTGCCGGGGTCCTCTTCATAGATGGTCTTGACCCAGCGTTTCGGGATCTCACCCGGATATAGGTTGATCCTGGGTCGCCCTCCACTACGCAGTTCCAGGATGTAGCAGTACCCAGACACGACAAAACCGTTCGTGTTTGTGAACCTCCTGCCGTCCCAGGAGCGGTTGTTGTACATCCAGAACAGATCTGGGTACTTCTGGTGGCTCACATTCGACGGGCAGTAGAATGTCTCCCGGGCCATGCCCATGTCCAGCATCTCATGCACGGTGTTGACCGCCACATCGCGCAACCAGGCCCCCGCTGTACTGGGCAGGGGCAGGTTGCCCTCGTGTTCATTGCCATAGGCAAACAGGGCCTGCAGGTGCAGGTTGATCTGGCTTGCGCACACGGCCTGTTTGGCCTTCTCCCGGCCATTGGCCCCTACGGCCCCAAGGCCGGACACCAGGAACAGGGCACAGCACGCGCAGACCAGGACGTCGCTCTTGGTCCGGATGCATCTGATCGTCATGGGATCTGCTCCTTTCTGCCCACGGCCCGTGGGTTGTCACTGGGTGTCTGCGGCCAGGGCCAATACCAGGCCGTCTTCGTTGGGGCCATTGAGGTTCGCTGTCACCAAGATCACCCCTTGAGTTGTGATCACGGGATGGCTGAGCCACCCCGGACCCTTGAATTGGGCCACCAGGGAGCCCTGGGGAGACACGACGTACAGGTTCCCGTCATCACGGGCCGCATAGAGGGTCCCCTTCTGATCCACGGTCAGGGTGAATCCGCCCAGGTCTGTGACCTCGGGTCCGGCACAGGTACCGCCGAACAGGGTCGGACCTCCGAGGTCCAGGCCCCACAGGATCACGCCGTTGGGGGCCACGGCCCGCAGGTATTGGTCATCGAGACTCACATAGATCGTGCCATCCAGCGAGACGACAGGCTCGGACCAGCCGTCTGCACAGATGGAGCCGGGCCTGCAGGCGGTTGCGTTGCAGTCCATGGGTGGCCAGTACCAGGGCTGATTCGGATCTGCCAGGTCCACGGCCCAGCGTATGGAGCCGCGGACCGCATCTACGGCGTAGAGGTGTGGGTCGTGCATCAGTGTCTGAAAGATCGTGCCGTCAGGTCCGATGACGGGGCTGGCGAACAGGCCCGTGCCTGCCGGGAACGTGCATTGCCACCGAACGGACCCGTTGGGGTCCAGGGCACAGAGGTTCGGCTCAAAGAGGTCCCCAACGTAGATCGTCCCATCCGAACCGATGGCTGGTGAGGCCAGGACCGATCCGGCGAGCCTGGAGTGGGCCCGCGTCCTGGAGGTCCATAGCAGCTCCCCCACAGGGCTCAGCGCATGGACCAGGCCGTCCTGCGACCCCACGTAGATGCGACCTGCCGCGTCCACTGCAGGAGAAGAAAAGACCCGGCCTCCACTCCTGTAGGTCCACCGGAGCCGGCCGTCCACGGCTATTGCCAGGAGCCTGCCGTCCTCTGTGCCCACGAACAAACCCCCGTCCGGGCCGACCGTGGGGCTGCTGATCAAAGGCGTGTTGGCGTCGCAGACCCAGATCATCTCACCAGAGGGTGAAAGGGTATACAGCCTCCCATCCTCACAGGCCACGTGGATCCGGTCCTGAAGGCCCAGGGTGACACTGCCGCAGATCGGACCTTGGGTCTGGAAGGTCCAGGCCGTCTTCAAGGTGGTCGACCCGTCCAGCGAGCTCTGTCCCCTCCTGTCAAAGCCGCCTCCCAGGGACCTCCAGAGCGAGGCCACAGCCGGGCCTGTGGCATCCTGTCGGATGGTGAAGACGCCGCTGGGTACGATCAGGGTATTGGGGATGGCCGTCTGTGGCACGGCCTGGATCAGGCACTCGTTGGAGTCCGCTCCTGCAGGGAGCGATATCCAGGCGCTGCCCGTGCCAGGCGATCCGGCCTGGAGGCTGGACCAGGTGTGGCCATTGTCCGTGCTCAAGAGAAGGTCCATGAGTCCGCTGTAGGCGGTGGCCTTCCAGGTCACCGCGTGCCTGCTCCCTGCTGTCCAGACCTCGCCGGCCCCTGGGGCCGTGGTCTCCACGGATGGGATCAGGTACTCGTCTGCACCGATGTCGATCCTGAATGCCATGCGCCTGGGCTGGCCGTCCACGTCCACGTCATGGGGACCGACCCATATGGCCTCCTGCCCTGCGTGGATACAAGGGGAGTCCGCACACAGGTGCAGGTCGCCCAGGTCGTCATTGGCTCCTTCATCGATCCCGGCAGTGGCGGGATTGTCCCCCCACCCGTCCCCCCCATGGCTGGGCATCCGGACCAGACGCGGATCGTCGTCGATGTTGCCCATCTGAGCCCCTCCGAAGGGGATGTTGGCGTCGTCCGGGTCGTCGTCCTGGACACAGCAGTACGAGACAGTGGCCCGGGAGGTTGAAGATCGTAAGTAGATCTGGGCCTCTGCACCCTGGCCCTGGCTGTCTGAGTTGGCCCAGAACATGCAGTTGGTCATCTGTCCGTCATAGACAGAATCATACACACCGCCGCCCCTCTGGCCTGCGGTGTTACACACAAGACTGCAGCCCGTGAGATTGGTGGCGCTCCAGGAGCGCACTGCACCGCCGACGTCCGTTGCCGAATTGCCTATGAACATGCAGCCTTTGACCTCGGTCCGGTCAGACAGGACGGAGATCCCCCCTCCCATTTTGGCTGTGTTGTTGCTGATCCAGCAGTTCAACATCCTCGCAAATCCGTACACGGCCCCTCCCTCAAGAGCCGCCCTGTTGGCGGTCAGGATGCAGTTCCTGATCACAGCAGAGCCACAGTTGACTGCGCCTCCCCGCTCGGCCCAACCCCCTGTGATGGTCAGCCCGTCAATGGTGATGGGCGGGTCAGGTCCAAGGACGTCGGAATCGAAGTAGCTGCTATCCCGAATGAAGCCACGGTGCGGGTGGTCCGGGTCGCCCTGGCAGTCGATGACCGTGGCGGCCACGACGTTCGGGTCATTCGGGTCCTGCGAGCGGACCGTGATGACCCTGCCCTTGTAGCGAAGGTCACGGTTGCCGTCGCCCGTGTAGGTGCCGGGCAAGAGGACCACCTCGTCGCCGGTCTGGGCTGCGTCGATTGCCGCCTGGATGGTTGGGTAGTCCCCCGTGCCTTTGGCGTCTACGCGGATGAGCCTGGCAAGGCAAGAAGATGGGGGCAACCATGCCAATAGGAGGAGGGTGATGGCCACGTTTCTCATGATGCACCTCGTCAGATCAAGGGTGTGTCCGATCTGTCTTGGCGTTACCCTGGCTGTCGCATTCGCTAGAGCGAAGTATATTACATATGTTATCAATATGTCAACACCAGAATCTTCCTTTCACCATTTCTTTGCCCCAAGGGGGGCATCGGACGAGACCTTGGATTCCGAACGGCCTGCAGCGGGTTTCGGCCATGGCCCTCAGGGAAGGGGCCGGACCCACGGCCTCCAGGCCCACGATGTGTAAAGTCTGTTACAGGGCCAGCCCCAGCAATGGGGCGGCAACGGGCTCGGCTCTCTGTCCTGCTCGTGCTGCTGTCCCTGGTCCTTGCCTGGCTGGTGGGGTTCTAGACGAGCCGAACCTCCAAGGCCACTACGGCCTTGGTGGGCACATCGACCTGGACGACGGGGCCCTCGGTCTTGACCTGGGCCCAGGCGGGTCTGACCTTGTCCGCCTCGTCAAAGGTATTGCCTGCCCGCATGTCGCTGTGCGTCAGGACCCGCGCGCGTCCCTCAGCAGGCCTCGCGCCCGACAGGCGCAGGCGGGCCGAGATCGGGGCCTCCAGGGAGGGGTTGACCAGGGTCACCGTCAGTCGCCCATCGCGGACCGAGGCAGAGCCTGAAAGGGCCGGGATCGTGGCCGGGCCGCCGGGCACCTGGACGGTCAGGTCCTGGGCCCCGGACCGCAGGGGCACGAGCCTGGCCCCCATGTGGGCACGGTACATGTCAAAGACGTGGTAGACCGGGGTCCTGACGTACCGGTCCCCGTGGGCCATGAACAGGGAATGCAGGCAGTTGATCGTCTGCGCGAGATTCGCCATCTCGATCTTGTCCGCGTGCCGATTGAAGATGTCCAGTGTCATGGCCGTATGCAGGGCGTCCAGAAGGGTCACGTTCTGGCTGAGGATGAAGGCGGGTGTCATCTCGGTCCCACTTGGGTACCACACGCCCCATTCGTCGATCACGAGCCGAGTGGAGTGCCTGGGGTCGAACTTGGCCATCTCTCGCCAGTGAGCCTCGATGATCGACTCTGTGCGAAGGCCCTCGCGGAGCACGGCATACCACTCTGCAGGGCCGTGGGCCCCTGACCTGAACCGCGCCCCCCGGAAGTCGCTGTAGAAGTGCAGGGCGAATCCGTGCACGTTGCTGCGGTGGCCGCCCTGCATGGCCTCGAAGAAGCCGGTGGTCCAGGAGAGGTCCCCATCCAGGGAGTGCCCTCTGGGACCGACGGCGACCAGGAAGGGCTGTGTGTACGCGGGGAACTGGGTGACATACCGCCTGTAGAGCGTGGCGTATTCGGCGGGCTTCATGTCGCCGCCGCAGCCCCAGGACTCGTTGCCCACACCCCAGTACTTGATCCTGAAGGGGTCCGGGTCCCCGTTGGCAGCCCGTTCGTCGGCCAGACTCAGCACACGGGCCGGGGCATTGCAGTACAGGACCCAGTCGTGGAATTCCCTGGGCGTGCCTGAGCCCATGTTGGCGGCCAGGTACGGTTCCGCTCCGATCAGGCGGCACAGTCGCATGAATTCGTGGGTGCCGAACTGGTTCGACTCGACCTCCTGGAGGCCCTGCGGCATCTGGGACTGCCAGAAGTTGTAGGTCCGCGGTCGCCTGGGCATGGGGCCGATGCCGTCCCGCCAGTGGTACCCGTCCGCGAAGCAGCCCCCGGGCCAGCGGAGGTTCGGGGCCCCAATGGCCCTCATATCGTCGATGAACTGCTGGCGGATGCCCCCGGTGTTCGGGATCCCGGAGTCCAGGCCCACCCAGATCCCATCGTAGACCACCCCGCCGAGGTGCTCGATGAAGTGACCGTACAGGTGCGGACTGACGACCGGCCCCAGGTCGTCGAGGGCCAGATCGATCTCGACAGGGGACATTGCATCCGCGGCCAGGATCGGGCGAGACCTGATCCACGCCCCAATTCCGGCTGCTGCCGCGGTCCTCAGAAAGGTGCGTCTTCGCATGGCTTCTCCTTGTCGATAGGTCCTTGGGTCTGGTCGGCATCGGACAACCGACCGTCTGTCCGCGGCACCGCGCCCCCCAGGGCCCTCTGCACCGGCGCCTGTGGCGGGGCCGCCGTCGACCTCTTGCGACTGGCCTTGTGTGGCTCCGTGCCAACAGCCCTGTCCTCGACTGGGTCGATGTGGCTGTGCGCGGCGTCGAACATCCTGACCCCGCCGCGATCCAGTTGCAGAATGAGCCCATGCTCGGGCTCCACGCCGATGCAGGTCCCTGAGTACCTCTTGCCGTCGTGGACCAGGGTCAGTCTGCGCCCCGCGTGCATGCTCAACTGCTTCCAGGCGTGCACGACCTGGCCTGGGTCCTGGTCCGCCACCGCCAGCCAGTGGTCCAGACAGACCAGGAGCTGTCTGGCGAGCCGGTTCCGATCCACGGCGGTCCCTGTGGCCAGGTCCAGGCTGGTGGCCGTTGCGCGGAGCTCCGCGGGGAAGTCCTCCGTCCTCTGGTGGCAGTTGATGCCGATCCCGATCACATAGGCCGTGGAGCCCTCCAGGGCCTTGCACTCCGTGAGGATGCCCGCCACCTTCTTGCCGGACAGCAGGATGTCGTTGGGCCACTTGATTCGGGTCTGAGGGCCTATGGCCTGGGCGGAGGCCACGGCTGCGGTCAGGGACACCAGCTCCGCGCGGAGGGTGCACTGGGTCAGGACCACGGAGCAGAGCAGGCTCTGGCCCCTGTCCGAGAGCCAGCGGTTCCCTCCTCTGCCGCGACCGGAGGTCTGGATCTCGGCCAACACGACCAGACCGTGATGTCCCGGGCTTCGGGCGTACTCGGCGGCCACGGCGTTGGTGCTGGCGGTCGATTCGAAGACCACCACGCGGGAGCCCACTGCCCTGGTCGAGAGGCCCTCGCGGATGGTGTCTGCGTCCAACCGATCCATGGCCCGGATCACCGATCCATGCCGATGTCCACGATCCCGGACGAGTGGGTCAGGGCCCCGACCGCGATCCGGTCCACCCCGCTCCGCGCAACGGCGGCCACGTTGTAGAGATTGATGTTGCCCGAGGCCTCCAGCAGGGGTCTGTTGCCCTTGCCGCACATCCGGTCCCGCATCTCGACCGCGTGCTGCAACTGCCACTGGCCCATGTTGTCCAGAAGCACGATGTCGATGCCGGGCACCTCCAGGACGTAATTGAGTTGGTCGTCCACGTGGTCCACCTCGACCGCGACAAACTGGACGTGCTTTCTCCGGCGGGCCTCCTCCACGATCTTGCGGAGCCGGGGCTGGAAGTGCCGCCCCAGCTGGGCGAGGTGGTTGTCCTTGATGAGCACCCCGTCGTACAGACCCACGCGGTGGTTGCATCCGCCGCCGCACCGCACCGCGTACTTCTCAAGCATGCGCCAGCCCGGCAGGGTCTTGCGGGTGTCGTAGATCCGGGCCTTAGTCCCGCGGATCGCCTGCACGAACTTGTTGGTGGTGGTCGCGATCCCGCTGAGCCTCTGCATGAAGTTGAGCACGACCCGCTCTGCGCTGAGCATGGGGCGCAAGGGGCCCCGGACCGTGCCCAGGCGGCTCCTGATGTGTCCGGTCTCGCCGTCCCGGATGTGCGGCTTCAAGGTCAATCGCGGGTCGTATCGCCTGAAGACCTCCGCGGCCAGGCCCATGCCGCACACGATGATCTCCTCCCTGGAGACCAGGTGGGCCGTGGCCCGGTCGTCATCCGGAAAGAGCAACTCACTGGTCACGTCTCCCTGACCCAGGTCCTCGGCCACGGCCAGGTCGATCAGGGGTTCGACCTTGGCCATCTCAAGCTTCTTCATCTGCAGTTCGATCCTCACCTTATCGTTGGGACACCCGGACACTCACTCTGCCGGTTCCAGAGAATGGTAGACTGGGGCAGACCCCCCGTCAAAGCAAATCAGGCTGCGGGATGCAGCGGCTAGGGCCTCTTCTGCCTCTTGGCCGCCACGAAGTCCCGCTTCTTCCGCTTGGACCCGGCGATCACCAGTTGGGGCAACTCCTTCAGCTCCTTCAACTGGTCCCGCAGCAGGGCGGCCCGCTCGAAGTCCAGGGCCTCCGCCGCCTCGAGCATCTCTTGCTCGATCTGGCCGGCCAGTTCGATCTTGTCGTACTCCCGCTCGTCCAGGCTCAGGGCCTCGCGGGCCGTCTTGAGGGCCTTGACCTGGGCCACCAGGCCCACGCGGATCTCCTTCTGGATGGTCTGGGGCGTGATGCCGTGCTCCCGGTTGTACTCCATCTGGATGCGGCGGCGACGGGTGGTCTCGTCCAGGGCCTTGCGCATGGACTCGGTGATGGTGTCTCCGTACAGGAGCACGGTGGCGTGCACGTTTCGGGCGGCCCGGCCTATGGTCTGGATCAGCGAGGTCTGGCTCCGCAGGAAGCCCTCCTTGTCCGCGTCCAGGATGGCGACCACGGAGACCTCGGGCAGGTCCAGGCCCTCTCGCAGGAGGTTCACGCCGACCAGCACGTCAAACTGGCCGGTCCGCAGGTCGCGAAGGATCTCGATTCGTTCCAGGGTATCGATTTCGCTGTGCAGGTACTTGCAGCGAAGTCCCTTCTTGGAGAGGTAGCTGGCCAGGTCCTCGGCCATCCGCTTGGTCAGGGTGGTGACGAGGACCCGCTCCTTGACCTGCATCCTCTTCTGAATCTCGGCGACCAGGTGGGAGACCTGGTCGGACGCCGGGTGCACGAAGATCTCGGGATCGAGAAGGCCGGTCGGCCGGATGACCTGCTCGACCACCTCGTGACCGCACAGGTCCAGCTCGAAGGGCGCAGGCGTGGCGGACACGAAGATCACCCTGGACCAGCTCTCCTGGAACTCCTCGAACCGCAGGGGCCGGTTGTCCAGCGCGCTGGGGAGACGGAACCCGTGTTCCACCAGGACCTGCTTGCGGTTGCGGTCGCCCGCCCACATGGCCCGCACCTGGGGGATGGTGACGTGGGACTCGTCGATGAAGAGCAGGAAGTCCTTGGGGAAGTAGTCGATCAGGGTGTAGGGCCTGGCCCCGGGCGGCAGACCGGCCAGGTGACGGGCGTAGTTCTCGATCCCGCTGCAATACCCCACCTCCTGGAGCATCTCACAGTCGTACAGGGTCCTCGCCTGGAGCCGCTGGGCCTCGAGCAGCTTGCCCTGGCTGCGGAACTCGGCCAGGCGCTGCTCCAGCTCGGCCCGGATCCCGGCCACGGCACCGGCGACCCGATCGGCCGGCATGATGTAGTGCTGGGCCGGGTAGATGAAGACCTGGTTCTCGGTGGCCAGGGCCTCGCCCGAGACCGGATGGACGTACGTGATCCGGTCCACCTGGTCGCCGAACAGCTCGATCCGGATCGCGAACGACTCGTAGGAGGGATACAGCTCCACCACATCGCCCCGCACCCGGAAGGTCCCCCGTTGGAAATCCACGTCGTTGCGGTTGTACTGGATGTCCGCGAGCCGGCCCAGGAGCGCGTTCCGGTCCACCTGGTCGCCGCGCCGGACGGCCACCACCGAGGCCTTGTAGTCCTCCGGCGAGCCCAGGCCGAAGATGCAGGAGACCGAGGCCACCACGATGCAGTCCCTGCGCGTCGAGAGGCTCGTGGTCGCGGACAGTCGCAGCCTGTCCAGGTCTGCGTTCCTGGAGGCGTCCTTCTCGATGTAGATGTCCCGCTGCGGGATGTAGGCCTCCGGCTGGTAGTAGTCGTAGTACGAGACGAAGTACTCGACCGCGTTGTCGGGGAAGAGCCCCTTGAACTCCTCGTAGAGCTGGGCGGCCAGGGTCTTGTTGTGGGAGATCACCAGGACCGGTCGGTCCATCCGGCTGATCACGTGGGCCATGGTGAAGGTCTTGCCCGACCCCGTCACGCCCATGAGGGTCTGGAACCGTTGCTGGGACTGGAGCCCGGCCGCCAGGCGATCGATCGCCTTGGGCTGGTCTCCTGCCGGCTGGAATGGGCTGACGAGATGAAAGGCACCCATGGGGGCTATCCTACCACCCTTGGGCGTGGATTACACGGGGCTTCCAGGAGTCTCATACAAAGTACATAAGGGCCTCAGTGCCAAGCTGACAACCAGGAACTGGGAACGGACCACGGACCACTGCCCTACACCTGGATGGTCAGCTTGTAGGCACGGGATACGTCGGCGTGGTTGCTCAGGACCTTGAGGTAGTACGTCCCGGGGAGGAGACCGGTCAGCTTGATCAGCTCGGAGTTGCCGGTCTTGTCCGCCTCTGGAAGCAGGATGGGGGCCAGGGTCCCGTCCGACTGGTACAGGGCCAGGGCCAGGTCGCCCTCGGCGTGGGTGAAGTTGATCTGGACCTTTCGGCCGGAGGTCCCCGTTCGTTGGGTGGTGAACTTGTACCAGTCGACGTCCCCTGCCGAGTCGATCGTCCTGCCCGGCCACTGCTGGGTCCCCTTGAACGACCCCAGGTCCAGGGCCGTCTCGAGGCTGTCGTGGCCCTCGTCGCCGTCCGGGGCGACAGGGCCGAACCAGTCCCTGTCCGACGCGGCCCTGACGTCGTTGGAGGTCTTGGACTCTACACCGGCGTTCACCACGCGCGCGATCACGTACCTCTGACCCGCGGTCTGCAGGTCCGGCACCGGGGCCGAACAGGCCTTGCTCACCTCGGTCCCGGGCGCGATGTCGTCGCCGTAGGTCTCGCTCCCGATCAAGGTGTCGCCGGTCCGGAGCCTGTTGTCTGTGGAGAGATACCACTGCACGGTCCAGTCCGCGCGCTGGTACCCGGGTCCGTTGTTCCTGACCGTGACCGTCCAATCCACCTGGGTGCCCGGCTCCGCACTCTGCCAGACGCCGCTGTCCACCGCTGTCGGCTGGAGATCGGGCCCGGCAGGGGCCGCGATCGTCAACTTGTAGTTGCGCTGGACGTCGCCATGGTTCGACCAGACCCTCACGGTGTAGGTGCCCTCGGGCAGCCCCGAGAGACTCACCTGCTCCGTGTTGCCTGTACCGTCCGCCTCTCCCACCGGAGTGCCGTCTGCGTCATACACCCCCAGGGCCAGGTCCCCTTCCTTGTGGGCGAAGCTGATCCGGACCTTGTGCGACCTGCCGGCCGGACCCGATGTGGTGAACGTGTACCAGTCCACATCCCCTGGGGCGTCCAGGGTCTTTCTGCCCTGGGACCAGGTGTTGGCAAGGGTGCCCAGGTCCGTGGCCTCGTCGGGCGCGGCGTTGGGCTCATCCTCGTCTGGGAGGACCTCGCCGAACCAGTCCCTGTCCGGACTTGCCTGGGTGTTGTTGCTCGTCTTGGATTCACTGCCTGCACTGACCACGCGGGCGATCAAGACCTTCTGGCCCGCGGCCTGCAATGCAGGCACTACGGCCTCCAGGGTCTTGCTCACGCTCGATCCTGAGGCGATGGGCTCGGAGAAGGAGGCGGTGCCGACCAAGGTATCCGAAGCCTGGTACCGGCTGTCCTTGGACAGGTACCACTCGACCGCCCAGTCCGACCACTGGGGACCCGGGCCGTTGTTCCTAATCGTGACCGTCCATTCCACCAGGGTCCCTGTCTCCGCACCCTGCCAGACGCTGCTGTCCACCGCGGTCGGCTGGAGGTCGGGCAGGGGATCCACCTGGACGTTCACCTGCATCTTCTTGACCGAGGCCAGCGTGCCGTCCCACGCCTCCACGACAAGGGCGTTCAATACGCCGGTTGCGCCCAGGGCGGGGGTCCACACCCAGGCCTCGCCGGGCCCAAGCACGGCCTCGGGCGTACCCGGCACCACGGCCGTGGTCCCCTTGGTCAGGCCCCTGGTCCCGCCGCTGATCGCGACAATCCGGAACTGGATCGGATCGCCGTCCGGATCCACGCCGCTCAGGGCAGCGGCCAGTCTGTCGTACGTGATGGTGTAGGGGGAGTCCCTGGTTGCCTCTGTCAGGATGCCCGTGGTGGCGAGCAGGGGCGCGTCTGGGACGGGCGTGACCGTGACGGTCACTGTGGCCGTGTCGGTCAGACCCTCCGCATCTACGGCCGTGTAGGTGAAGGTGTCCTCCCCGTTGAAGTCGGGCGCAGGGGTGTAGGTCAGCCCCTTGCCGTTGTCGACGATCTCCACCAGGCCGCCCTGGACCCCGTCCGTCTTGCCGACGATGACCAGGCCCTGCGCAGGATCAGGCACATACACGTCGTTGGCGAGCACATCCACGGCGGTCGCGCCGCTGTCCTCTGCCACGGTGACTGCATCGTCCGTCAGGTCCCACGCAGCCACGGTGAGCTCGTCTGTGGTGCTGTCCTGGCCCACGTTGCCTGCCCGGTCCACTGCGCGGACCGAGACGTCGTAGGTCCCGCTCTCGAGGGCTGAGGGGATCGATCCGGCCGGCAGGCTCCAGGCGCCCTGGCCGTCGTTGACGGCCGGGTACCAGATCCCTGCAACCTGGACCTCGACCAAGGCCTCCGCCTCGTCGACCGTACCGGTCAGCTCAGGCCTCGCATCGGAGGTCGTCTTGGGATCCACGGTGACCGCAGGGCTGCGGGTATCCAGAGAGAAGAAGCACACCTGATCATGGCCCTGGTTCAGTGGCAGGCCCAGCCAGTCCGTGATCGTGCTCGTGCCGCTGAGCACGACCTGGTATGACCCGTCCAGGGCCAGTGGTGTGGTGAACTCCACGACCACGGTCTCGGTGCCCCAACCCGTGATCTCGCCGGGCCAGACCCGGGCTCCCTCGGGGTCCAGGACCACCACGTCGCCGGACTGGCCGAACACCGGCTCGGAGAAGGCCAGGGTCAAGACCGGCGTGGTGTCGCTGGTGTTCCTGTCGTCTGTGGTACCCGTGTCGTCGGCCAGGAGGGAGTGGCCCAGGGATGGGGCGGTCAGATCGATGATCAGCTCGCCGGCGGTGGCGTCGGTCCCAACATTGCCCGCCCCGTCCGTGGCGGTTGCGACCACGTCGTGGGTGCCCTCGGCCACGACTGGAGAGAGGATGCCGGGCTGCAGGGTCCAGGTCCCGTCCCCATTGTTGACCGCCTCGTATCCCGCGCCCTGGATGGTCACGCGGACCACTGCAGACGGATCATCGACCGTGCCGCTCAGGCCCGGCCTGAGCTGGGTGGACCGACAGGGCGACACGCCCACGGCCGGTGCCACCGTGTCCACGACCACCTCGCCGACCGTATCGTCCGTACCCGTGTTGCCCGCCTGATCCACGGCCAGGACCCGGACGTCGTAGGGGCCGTCCGCCAAGGGCGGGTCGATCGTATGGGCCGGGATCATCCAGATCTGCGCGCCTGTCCCGAGGGGAACGTACTCCTGGTGATCGATGGTGACGACCAGGGACAGGACGGGCTCCAGCGTGAACACCCGCAGGGCCGGGGACCGCTCCGAGGTGAGCACGGCAGATACGCTCAAGACAGGCCCCGTGGTGTCCAGGGTGATCCTGGCCTGTGCTGCGAGGGCCCCCTCGCTCACGTTGCCCCGGTTGTCCTTGACCCAGGCATAGAGCCACTTGAGGCCATCCCCCTCGTCCTCGAGGACATAGGTGGAGGGCCTGGAGTCGAGCCAACCAGGCGAGTCCGGGGCGGGTGCGTCCCGCGACTCCGTGATCATCCAA
>JAGOQT010000373.1 GCA_018007255.1 Phycisphaerae bacterium
GGTCTGGGGCGCGGACTGCCGCCAGCTCCTGCCCATGGCCGCCGTTGTGGGGGCGGGCTTCCTGGTGATCTGCGACACGATCTGCCGCGGTCGTGGCCCCTGCGCAGCTCCCTGTGGGGATCGTGACCGCCCTGATCGGGGGGCCCGTCTTCATCGGGCTGCTCGTGGTGCACGGTCGAAGGATGGGGCCCCTGGCATGAAGCCCGTCATTGAGATGGACCATGTCCGCTTTGGGTACGCCTCAGGGTGCGACCTGATGAACGACCTGACGTTCGCGGTCGAGCCGGGGGTGTTTGTGGGGTTGATCGGACCCAACGGCAGCGGCAAGACGACCCTCCTGAGGCTCCTGACCGGCCTCCTTCGGCCCCAGGCCGGACGGGTCCGGATCGCCGGACTGCCTGTGGAGTCGTACACGAGGGCGGCCCTGGCCGCCAAGGCGGCCGTGGTCAGCCAGGACCCCGTGGTGCCCCTGGGCTTCTCCGTGGCCGAGACCGTGCTCATGGCCAGGACCGCCCGCCTGGGGCAGCGGGTGTTTGCAGGCCCGAAGGACCAGGACGTGGTGCGGAGGTGCCTGGCGATGACCGACACGAGCCACCTGGCCGACCGGCCCTTGAGCCGCCTCAGCGGGGGGGAGCGACAGCGGGTCTTCATTGCCCGGGCCCTGGCCCAGGAGACGGAGATCATCCTGCTGGACGAGCCCACCACGTTTCTGGACCTTAGACATCAGGTGGAGGCCTACGACCTCCTCAAGGGAGTCCAGATCGAGAGTGGTAAGACCATCCTGGCGATCACCCATGACCTGAACCTGGCCAGCCGGTACTGTGACCTGGTCTTGGTCCTGGCTGGGGGTCCTCCCGCTGCAGACCGTGGGCAGGGCCTTCTTTTCGGCCCTCCCCAGGAGGTGCTGACCCGCGAGAGGATCGAGCAGGTCTTCGGCGTCCAGGTGGCCGCCGGGCTGGTCGGCGGCCAAACGGTCTTTGTGCCCAAGGCCAGGCACCAGTCTTGAAGAAAAATCCCGGATCCTGCTCCAGTCGGGGCTGGACAGCGCCGATAGGGTGCTGTTGTACTGGAGGAGGGTGAACAGGTCCTTTGGGTCTGATGTATAATATGGGGCCGTAGCAGATGTCCACCCCGGACAAGGGGGCCGAATCATGGCCGGAAAGAGCACCAAGAGCAATGCACGATCGAGACCCAAGGCCAAGGTTCCGGTGAGGGCCAAGGCCAAGGCCAAGCCCAAGGCCGTGCCCAGGCTAAAGACCAGGCCCAGGCCCAAGGCCCGGCCCAGACCCAAGGCCCAGCCGACCCGGCCGATTCCTCCCAGAGTGGAGCCCCAGCTGACCGCGATCCAGGTGGAGCAGTTCAAGAGGATGCTGCTGGACAAGCGCATGGAGTTGCTGCACAACGTCAGCCACATGGAGGATGAGGCCCTCAGGAAGTCCCTCCAATCCAGCGGCGACCTGTCCACGATGCCCATCCACATGGCGGACCTGGGCAGCGACAACTACGAGCAGGACCTGGCTGTGGGTCTGATGGACAGCCAGCGGAGGATCCTGCACGAGATCGACTGTGCCCTGGATCGTATCGAGCAGGGCACGTACGGAGTCTGCGAAGGCACCGGCAAGCCCATCTCCAGGGCCAGGCTGGAGGCCGTGCCCTGGGCCCGGTACTGCATCGAATATGAACGGATGATCGAGCGGGGACTTGCGGAAGGATGACCCGCGGTCCGTGGCGATCGCCCCGTGCAGGGCTTCCCGTCCCGGCACGAAGGGCGTGATGGGGTCGTAGCATGCCGCGCAAAGGCCATCCCTGTCCCACGTGCAGCAAGACGGTCCAGGTCGTGGAGGGGGCCGCGCTGCCACCCTACTATCCCTTCTGCTCAGAGCGATGCAAGCTCGTCGATCTGGGCTCATGGCTGGACGGTCGGTACAAGATCGTCTCCCCCTTGGAGACGGACGGCCGGCCCGGTCCGGAACACCAAGCCGATTGATCCGCCTGCCCCACGGGCCGGCCCAAGAACCGATTGGCGCGGCCAGGCCCTGCACAGTACAATACCCTCTGTCGCCATTGACCCTGGGATCGCAGCCGCAGGTGCCTTGGGCGGATCTCAGCGAGGTCATGGCTCGTGTGCGAACGGGTAAGAGACCAGATGGGGGCAGACAAGATGGGCAAGCCGCTTCGGTGCAACAGGTGTCTCCTTGTGATGTCCGTGGTACTCGCCGCGGCCTCCGCGGGCTGCCAGGGCACCTACTACAAGACCATGGAGGCCTTTGGGAAGCACAAGAGGGACATCCTCGTGGATCGCGTGGAAGGCGCCCGCGATGCCCAGGAGGGCGCTAAGGAGCAGTTCCAGAGCGCCCTGGAGCAGTTCAGCTCCGTGGTCCAGGTCCCCTCCACCGAACTGGCGGCCAAGTACAAGCAGTTGAAGGCCGAGTTGGACCGAAGCGAGTCCAAGGCGAGCGCGGTCTCAAGCCGCATCGCCGACGTGGAGAGCGTGGCCAAGGCCCTGTTCAAGGAGTGGCAGGAGGAGCTGAACCAGTACACGAATGCGGACCTCCGCCGCACGAGCGAGCAGAAACTCAGGCAGACCAGCACGCAATACGACCTGTTGATCGGTGCGATGAGGCAGGCCGAGGCCAAGATCACCCCCGTCCTGGCCGCGTTTCGCGACCAGGTCCTGTTCCTCAAGCACAACCTCAACGCCCAGGCCGTGGCCTCTCTGCAGGGCGAGCTCGTGTCGATCGAGTCGAACGTGGCCTCGCTGGTCAAGGAGATGGACGCCTCCATCGCCGAGGCGAATCGGTTCATCAGTTCCATGGCCAAGGAGTGAGGCGTATCCGCCGCATGAGGTTCTAATGAACAAGGGCCGGCAGCCTGCTGGACTGCCGGCCCTTGTCTTGCCGCCAGGCGGTCGGACGGTGAACGGCACGAAGGTAGGAGGGTAGGATGGTAAGAGGGTAAGAGAAGGCGGCGGAGCCGCCTTGTCAGGTGAACGAACAACCGAGGAGAGGTGAGCCTCTCGTTCTTACCTTCCGACCTTCCTACGTTCCTGCCTTCTAAACCGCCTCACCGCCCGGTTGTTGAACCTGGCCCGATCGCCATTTGAGGTACCCGGACCCGGTCCAACCGGCCGCCACTCCACAACGGTCAACGGATCACGGCACCTGCGGGGCTGCCCGATACAGTCGGACGTCGTCGATGTACAGCATGCCCTGGCCTGACGAGACACCGATCGTCAGGGTCTGGACCGCTGACAGACCCCCTACAGACGACAGGTCAATCGCAAACTGCGTCCAGACCGGCGAGGCCAGGGCGGTGGGATCGCCGTTGTAGGACGCCTTGGCCCCGTTGACCTTCACATACAGCTCCCCGGGCTCATTGGTTGCGGTCCCACAGAACCAGAACACGAGGTTCTTGAGGCCATCGGCTGTCCAGTCCTGTGCTGGGTCAAAGGTCCGCGTGGCCTCGGACAGGCCCGTGTAGCCAAACGGCATGGACTGCAGGCCCGTGTGCACGATCTGGCGCTCCATGATATCCCCGTCGTCAGGGTCATGGCCGACCACTGCGCCTGTACCGTTGCCGGGCGTGATGTTCGGGAAGAACTCGTCCGCTGAGAAGCCCGTCCCATCGATCCAGGCCTGGAA
>JAGOQT010000374.1 GCA_018007255.1 Phycisphaerae bacterium
CGTTGGGGTCAGCCCGGATCTCAGGGCATTGCAGAAGCAGGAGGCGACCCGCAGGAGATCCAGGCTCGCCTCCTGCTTCTGCAATGCCCTGAGATCCGGGCTGACCCCAACGAGGCCGCCAGACTGATCGGCGAGCTGCAGCGGGCGGAGGGCGAGCGCGGGCTCTGGTGGCGGCTTTACCAGGCCTCGTTGTGGCTCGCAGGGCCTGATGCGGCCGCGAGGCAACAGGACATTACGGATCTGCTGCAGGTCTGCATCGCGGCGGACCCGGGCTGGCCTGCGCCCGTTCTGCTTCTCGCACGGATGTGCGAGCGCCAGGGAGACGCCAAGCAGGCGGAAGACCTGTATCGCCGAGGACTCCTCGGGAATCCCTCGGACACCGAGATGGCCGACGGGCTGCTCAATCTCCTCGTGGGACAACGTCGTTTCGCCGAGGCGGAGACGGTCCTCAAGCAGATTCAGAACCCCCGGATTGTCGCGGACTGGCGGGTTCGTGTGGCCATTGGTGCCGAGGACTACCTGAGGGCGATCGATGGGCTCAAGCTGAGGATCGCCGGAGACAAGCAGGATGCGGCCTCGCGGATCGAGCTGGCGCAGTTGACCTACCAACAGACCCAGGATGCCGCCCAGGCCATGCAGTACCTCGATGAGGCCCAGTCGATCGCCCCCAGGTCCGGGACCTTGGCCACGGTACGGGCCTCCATCCTCAGGCGTGAGGGAAGGCCCGCGGAGGCCCTGCGGACCCTGGATCAATATGTAGCGGACTGCAATACCTTCGAGGCGTACTGGCGGCGGGCCGCCTACCTGGCCGAGGCGAATGAACCGGAAAGGGCCGAGCAGGACTACCGCACGTTGACCACGTTCCAGGAGAATGCGGCGGCCGGGTACGATCTGCTGGCTCGCTACTACCTCGGCCTCAAGAGACTCGATCAGGCGGTGATGACGGCGGAGGAGGGTCTGCGCACGTATCCCGAAGATCCGGCGCTCAGACGCGATCTCATGCAGTCCTTGCTGGTCCGGGACGGGACGGGAGATAGGGATAGGGCACTCGGAATCCTGGCGGACTTGGAGAAGCAGTTGCCCGAGGACACCTCGCTCATGATGATACGGGCCATCCAGAAGATGGCCCTGCGGACCCCGCAGGCCTTCGCGGAGGCGCGGGAGATACTCGAACGCATCGTCAAGCGGGAGCCCACGGCCGTCAATGCACACCTGTCGCTTGTGGGCATCGCCGCGCAGGAAGGAGACGACCGGACCGCCTGCGATCTGGCGGTTCGGGCCCTGGAGTCCAGTCCTACGAATCCGGCCCTGTTGCTGGCTAGAGCCAGGGCGGAGCTTGCCCTAGGCTATGTTCCGATGGCCGCGAAGCTCGCCCGCCAGGTTCTGCAACAGGACCCCAACCGTGCGGATGCCTTCGACGTGGTCGCGCAGATTGCCGTCGCGGGCGGGGAGCGTGACCTTGTGGAGCAGGCCCGGACGCTGATCGACACGGCGGTCCGCGGCCGGCCCGCGGATGAGAGGCTCCTGATCGCGCGGGCCCGCTTCTATATGGCCCTGGGCCAGCCGCAGGCGGCGGTCCCCGAGGTGGAGACCTACAGTCGGACCGAGCAGGGGGGCGCAAGTGTGGTCGTGCGGGCGACGCTGGCCGACCTCTACCGTGCATCCAAGGACCTGGCTCGGGCGGACGAAGTCATCAGGCAGCTAGAGCAATCGGACCCCGACCGGCAAACCGTGATCCATGCCCGGTTTCTGTGGCTGGCAGACCAGAGACGCTGGGACGACCTCAAGCAGATCAGTTCTGCGTACATCAAGGCCAAGGATCAGGACCTGACAACGCTCCTGAGTGCGGCGTCCAGACTGACTGCCTCGGGTCAGCCGGAACTCAGGCAGGAGGCACTCAAGCTCTTCGAACACGCGGCCGGCCTGTGGCCAACATCCGTGGCAGCCCGCCTCGGTCTGGCGTCAACCCTGTATCGAACCGGGGACGCAGGGCGGGCCGAGAGACTCTACCGGGAGATCCTGGACAGACGCCCCAACGAGGTGAGGGCCCTCAATGACCTGGCCTGGATCCTACAGGACCACGACCAGCGCTATGAGGAGGCCCTGGAGTTGGCGAACAGGGGATTGCGGCTCTCGCCCGGGCATCTGGACCTGCTGGACACCAGGGGCACCATCCTTTCGAACCTTCCGGACCGAGTGGCGGGGGCCCGGAGCGACTTTGAGGACCTGGTTCGGCAGTCCTCAGGCAACGCACGGCGCCAGGCGCGGGCCCTGTTGCAGTTGGGTCGCGTGTGCGCCAAGCTCAAGGACTTTCCAGAGGCCAAGCGACGCCTGCAGACTGCCCTGGAGATAGACCAGAAGGTGGACGTGTTCACTGCCGCTGAGCGGTCGGAGATCAAGAGGATCATGGAGGAGGAAACAGGGGCATAGGGTGCGGGCAGTACTGGGTTGCATTGCGGATGGCGGCACAGGCAGATTTGCCTGTGCCGCCTTTTTTTGTGGGGTGGCAGAAAAAGCAACAGGGCTGCGTCCGTGGTGAAACGCAGCCCTGAAATGACGATGGTTACCGATGCTCAACTACGCCGTCTGACGTTTCAGATGCCAGCCCGCGACGCCCACTGCGCAGATGCCCAACCAGACTCCCGCCGGCAGGGGAACGGGCAGGACGTAGGTTTGGAACTGCATGTCGTAGACGCCTGTTAGGGATAGCCGCCCCCAAGTCTCCGGACCTAGCCCTTCATCATCCCATATCCCCCAGGCCCATAGCTCCCCGCCACCGTAGGGATCAAGGTGCGTGGGGTTGCCCTCCTCGTCGGGCGCCGTCTCGATCGCTCCCACAGAGACGGCCCCCGTATAGTCATCCGCGTACACCACGATGGAGTACACGTCGCCCGGTTGGACCCAGATGTTGTACGGCATGAAGTCAATAGACGGGGTCCAATCGTTCAATGGCACCGGGTCGTCCAGGGGGACAGATCCGATGACCGAACCAGGGCTGCCGTCGGTCGTTGTGCTCCAGATTTCCACAACCGGTGGTGACGCTTCGAGCGAAGCGTCGCCCCAGTATAGGCCCGTCGTGTTGCCGATTTGAACATGGCACAGTTGACCCGGCAAGCCCACCGTGAATGTCTGGGCCATCATCGTCTCACCCCCGACGCCGTAGCCGTAGTCCTGACCTACCTGGGATTGATCAAGGTCGTGGTCTGCGTCACTGTGGAGTTCAGCCCGCACGGGGGACCCAAGGAGTGCAGATGCTGCAATAACGCATATCGCAGCCACCGCTCTCATGCCTCTTCTCCTTCCTTCAAACCTCAACGCCCCAGGCGCGACGCCGACAACATGACTCTGCAACGGTCGGCCTATCACCGCCACCCTTCCCTGTGCCTCAGCTTGGGGCTCGTCAAGGGACGCCGGGAATAGTCCATTAGAACTACCCTGCGCTATCACTTCTTACGATATCAGATCCTCCAGGACCTTGTCAATAGGCGTGCACCCGCCTTGAAGGAAAAATCTGATGTTTTTTGGGACGGAGGTGGGCAGCGCGGGCAACATATCACACAGGCAAGGCCGCTTGGTGAGGACGCCTTGCTGGGGGGCTCAGGGGGCCATGCGCACGTACCCGTGCAGATGGTGAAGGGG
>JAGOQT010000375.1 GCA_018007255.1 Phycisphaerae bacterium
CCCCCTAGACCGGGCCAAGGTCAAGCGGATCGCCGTGATCGGCCCCAACGGCAACTCCAAGACCATGTTGGAGGGCAATTACCACGGCTCCGCCTCCCATCCGATCTCCATTTTGGATGGCATCCGAAAGGCGGCAGGGCCTGACATGGAAGTCACGTACGCCCTGGGCAGCCCCATCACCACGAACCGCAGGACAGCGGCGTGGAGTCAACAGGACAACACCACGAACCGTCCCTTGGACGAACTCAAGGCCGAGGCCCTCGGTCTGGCCGAGAAGGCGGACCTGATCGTCTATGCCGGCGGCCTCACCCCCGCCCAGGAAGGCGAAGGATTCGACCGCGATTCAATCGAACTGCCCGAGTGCCAGCAGACGCTGATCCGGGCCCTCCATGCCACGGGCAAGCCCGTGGTCATGGTCCACTGCAGCGGGTCCGCGGTCGCCTTGCTGTGGGAGTCGGAGAACCTGCCCGCGATCCTGCAGGCCTGGTATCCCGGCCAGTCAGGCGGGCAGGCCGTGGGCGAGGTCCTGTTCGGCGACGTGAACCCGTCCGGTCATCTGCCCTTGACCTTCTACCGGGCCACCGCGGACCTGCCGGCCTTCACGGATTACTCGATGTCCAACCGGACCTATCGTTACTTCCAGGGCAAGCCCCTGTACGCGTTCGGGCACGGCCTGAGCTACACCCAGTTCGACTACAGGAGCGGCAAGCTGAAGTCGAAGAAGGTCCCCGCAAACGGTACGGCGACCGTATCGTTCACGGTGAGGAACACCGGGAAGCGGGACGGTGACGACGTGGCTCAGCTCTACTACCGCCATGTTGATTCCAAGGTGGAGCAGCCCAAGCTCGCGTTGTGTGGCTTCTCCCGGGTGCATCTGAAGCGCGGCGGATCCAAGCAAGTCACGATCGAAGTGCCTACGGAGCGGCTGCGCTACTGGGACGTCGAGAAGAAGCAGTACGTGGTTGAGCCGGGGAAATACGAGTTCCTCATTGGCGCGGCGTCGGACGACATCCGGATCCGGCTGCCCATCACGATCACGGCCCCGTAAGACCGGCCGACGAGGTGCCTGAAGGATGACGCGATGGCCCATGGAGAACGAGTCCTCCTCGCCGCGAAGCCGGATTCGCCGTTTGCGGCTGCGATCCTCAACGTCAAGCCGCGGCAACCTCAGCCGCAGCAGAACCAGGAGCCCGAACCATGACGGATCCTCTCTTCTACACTGGTCGTGATGCCGGCCAGGGCCATCGGAAGGCGGCCTGCAAGGGAATCGCTCCGAACCGAGCGGGCCCCCTTGTCGGGTTTGTCTTCGCCGCGATGCAGGTCGCGTTCGCCCAGGCCGCCGAGCCCAGGATCGGCGAGACGCCTCGCTACTGCAACCCGCTGCCCATGCCCACTGCGCCGGGCGGCAGCGCATCCGGCGATGTGACCGTGCTTCGGGAGCAGGGCAAGTACTACCTGTACTGCACCGGCGGCGGCGCATGGATCTCGGACGATCTGCTCCACTGGTCCTTTCATCGCGTCGCCAACGTCCCCGTGGCGCCCGACGTGGTCAAGTACAACGGCCGCTTCTACCTGTGCGGCAACGACGGCCCCCTGTTCAGGGCGGACCACCCCCTGGGACCCTTCACCAGCCTCGGGCCATGGAAGAACACCCCTGACGTGTCCGGGGGATGGAACGGCCCCTTCGACATGCACATCTACGTCGACGACGACAACAAACCGTATCTCTATTATCCCGGCAGGGGGGTCAGCGGGATCTACGTCGTGCCGCTCGACCCCAACGACCTCACGCGATTCGCCGGCCCGCCCAGGCACCTCTTCGCCTTCAACAGGGACCATGTCTGGGAACGGTACGGCGAGATGAACGAGTACACGGATGTGGCGTGGATCGAAGGCCCGTGGATGCTGAAGCACAAAGGCGTCTACTATCTGCAGTACTCCGCCTCAGGGACCCAGTGGAAGACCTATGCCAACGGCTACTACACGGCCCGGTCACCGCTGGGGCCGTTCTCCTATGCCCCCAACAACCCGCTGCTCCGCAGGACCGAGGGCGTCGTCACCGGTCCTGCGCACGGCAGCATCGTGGAAGGACCCGACAGGAACCTCTGGCAGTTCTACACCATCGTCCTCTCGAACCCGCCCGGCGGACGCCGCATCGGGATGGACCGCGTTACCTTCGACAAGGACGGCGCCATGGCGGTGAAGGTCACCGACACGCCGCAATGGGCCCCCGGCGCGGTCAACGACCCCACCCAAGGCGACAGCGGCTCGATCCCGGTGACCCTCAACAAGGTCCGCGCAATGAACGCCCTCTCGCGATCCTCCTCCGAACAGCCGGGCCGCGACGCTGCTTACGCCGTGGACAACTCCAGCGGCACCTGGTGGGAGCCCGCTGTGACCGATGCCCAGCCGACCCTGACCCTCGAGCTCTCCCCTGCGACCCGCTTCGATGCGGTGCAGTTGTTCACGATCGACTCGGTCCGCCTGATGTTCAGCGGCGGGCGGGGTTCCGGCTTGGGCGGCCGCGGCCGCGGAGCCCGAGGCACGGGCGGTGCGCCGGGGCCTGCGGCCGTTGTTCCGGACTCGAATCAGGTCAACGCCTACCAGTACAGGATCGAATGGTCCTTGGACGGGCAGACATACACGACGGCCCTCGACCAGACGGGAAACGCCGTGTCGCGGAACACGATCTTCGAGGAGATCCCCCCTGTGAAGTGCCGATTCGTGCGTCTGGTCATGACCCACTGGCCCCGGACCACACCCCTGGGGATCATCGAGTTCACTGTGTTCGGGAGAGCCGCAGGGTCTTTGCCCTCCGCGGTGCCGATTCCCGACACGCGTTCATCTGAGGCATTGACTTCATCACAGTGAAAGGGAATGACTATGAGACCGAGCCCACATGCCCCGTCGCTTCTCTGCCTGGGACCGGCCGTCCTCCTGGTGGGTGCCATCGCGGGTTGGACCTCGCCGGTCCTGGCCCTCGATGGTCGGGTCCAGATTCACGACCCGTCCACCCTCATGGAGTGTGACGGCAAGTGGTACACCTACGGAACGGGTGGCACCCCCTTGGTCTCCGATGACGGCTGGACATGGCGTCCCGGGACCAGGGCCTCGCGGAGCGGAGCGGCCCCCGACGTGATCCGCGTCGGCGACCGCTACTACCAGTACATCTCTCACGGTGCCTTGATCTGGAGCAAGAGCCTCGATCCGAATTCACCCGACTATGGGTGGCAAGACGGGGGCACGGTCTTCGGCTCCGAAGGCCCTGACGACTTCGTGAATCCCATTGATCCGGGTGCCTTTCTGGACCCGACGGATGGGAAGCTGTGGGTGACCTACGGCTCCTATTTCGGGTATACCCGTGTGGTTCAGCTCGACCCCAAGACGGGCAAGCGCGTCGACGACCGGTACTACGACATTGGGATCAATCTCGAAGCCACAACCGTGATCTATCACGACGGCTGGTATTACTTGTTGGGCACGCGAGGCAGTTGCTGCCGGGGCGCGGACTCCGGCTACCATATCCGGGTGGGCCGGTCCAAGAGACCGACCGGGCCCTATCTGGATCACATGGGCGCGGACATGATGCAGGGCGGCGGCAAGCTGGTCGTCGGGTCCAGCGGCCGGCACA
>JAGOQT010000376.1 GCA_018007255.1 Phycisphaerae bacterium
CCAGACTGAAGAGGGGCAGGGCCCTGGCCCGCAGGACCTGTTCGGCGTCGATCCAAGGCGTGAAGACCCGCTCCGCTGCCACGGCCTCCTGTGCGTTGAGGACCTCGTACAGGATGGCGAAACCCGTGTGGGACATCCCCACCTCGTAGACGTCCGGGAAGCACAGGGCGACCTTCACGTCGCACCGGGCCAGGTCCTTTCGGATCTGGTTGACCTCCCCTCCGATATAGCGTCCGGGCCTGAGTACGAAGTCGAGGAACTCGCGTTCCACGCGTTCGGCCAAGAGGTCTGTCCTGAGTGGGTCCATGCGCGTATTATATAGCGGATGGGCATCCAATCGAGGGTCCTGTGGATCGGCTTGGGCGCTGCTGCGCTGGGTGCGGTCCTCTGGACGGCCGGGCGCACCGGTCGGGTCGTCCAGATCGACAGCGGCACCCGCGTGGTCATGGGGACCTTCTCGCGCATGGTGGTGATCGCACCGAGCCGATCCACGGCAGCGGAGGCCATCGAGGCGGCGTTCAAGGACCAGCAGGGGATCGAGCGGGCGATGAGCTTCCACAGCCCCGACTCGGAGCTGGCGAGGGTCAATGCCGAGGCGTACCGCAGTCCGGTGGTCGTCTCTGATTCGATGCGGACGGTCCTCCAGAGGGCCCTGGAGTTCAGCCGGTTGTCGGACGGGGCCTTTGACTGCACCGTGGGGCCGCTGATGGACCTGTGGAAGGCAGCGGCCCAGGCGGGCGTAGCGCCCTCCGAGGCGGACCTGGCCCGGACCCGGCCCCTGGTCGGGTGGGACAAGGTGGTGCTGGACCCGAATCAGAAGACGGTCCGCTACGCCGTGGACGGGATGAAGATCGACCTGGGCGGGATCGCCAAGGGCTATGCGGTGGATCGCTCTGTGGAGGTCCTGCGCAGGTACGGGGCCTTGGGAGGCATGGTCGATCTGGGGGGGAACATCCGCTGTTTCGGCAGGCCCGCGCCGGGCAGAGACTGCTGGCGAATCGGCATCCAGGACCCCTGCCGCGCAGGGGACCTGGGCGGGCCCGATGAGGGTGTGGCCCTGGTCCTGAAACTCACAGAACAGGCCGTGGCTACGAGCGGGCACTACCGCCGATTCGTCCTGGTCGACGGGCACAAGGTCAGTCACATCCTGGACCCCAAGGCGGGCACCAGCCGAGGGGACCTGTCCAGCGACACGATCCTTGCCCCGGACGCCATCACCGCAGACGCCCTGTCCACAGCGGTCAGTGTCCTGGGGGTGGAGAGGGGGCTGGCCCTGCTGGAACGCTTCCCTGGGGTCGAGGCCATCCTCATCCCAGGTGGCGGACAAGGCCACACCGCAGCAGGGGGGCCTGCTGTGGTGATGACGCCCGGTGCGGGGCGGTTCATCGAGAGATGACCTGTCAGGGATTGGCCGCGAGCCAGAGATCGGCGAACAGGCGGAGATCCAGGCTGTCCACCGTGCGGTCCCCATTGAGGTCCGCCCGGCTTCCCCCCTGTGGCACGGGTTGGTCCAGGGCCCTGGCCAGGAGGTCGAAGTCGTCGCCGTCGAGGTCGCCATCGGCATCCAGATCGCCCGGCCTGGGGATACCACGGCAGAGACGGACCTTGCCGTCCCCGGAGCCGACGAGCAGGTCCCAGTACCCGTCCCTCGCCCCGGTCCAATGGCAGACGAAGGGGCGGGACCTGGCCGAGCCTGGCAGGTCGATGGGCTTGCCCCCGGACTGGACCAGGGTGAAACCGGCGAAATCGGGGACGGATTCCAGGCCGATGTTCTTGTAGAAGAGGATCTGACCATCCGTATTGCCCGTAAGAAGATCCTTTTTGCCGTCTCCGTCCAGGTCCATGAAGACCGGACTCGACCGCCCGGAGGGCACCGCCAGGTTCTGAGCGTTGGCCTGGGCTGGCTGGCCCGCTGCAGAGGAGGTCGTCCGGAAGCTCGGCGGGATGCCCCCGCCCCAACCACAGTTGGTGTACACGTGGATCAGACCGTCCATGGCCCCCACAGCCAGATCCAGGAGGCTGTCGTCATTCCACTGGAGCGGAATCGGTGTAGCCCGCATGCCGACATCCAGGGCCACACCATTCCCGCTGCCGACCACCAGGGCCGTGCCCCTGTCGAAGGCCGGCTCGTTGTTGTCCGTCACGTTCAGATAGACCCGGACGGTCCCGTCCGCCAGTCCAACGAGGAGGTCCCTGCGCCCGTCGCTGTCCCAGTCCGCAACCCGCGGGAAGCACCCCATACAGGTCTGAGGTGGGCACGTCAGGTCCTGGCCTGCAGCTTGTGCATAGGAGTAGTCGGCAAAGCAGGGGTCCGCATCCGTCCCCATATTCAGATACACACGCACCCTCCCGGGTGCGGTGCCACCGCCCTCGCCGACGATCAGGTCCTTGAGCTGGTCGTTGTTCCAGTGCTCAAGGCAGGGGACGGAGTAGCCCGGCACGACCAGGTCGGTCCCGCCCGCCTGGACGAACTCCTCAAGTCCAAGGTCGATGATGCCTTCGGCCCACACGGGGATACAGACCATGAGCACACCAAGGATCGCAGGGGCCCGACATTGGATTGTGTCCACATCATCCTCCGTATACACCCAAAGCCCCCTGATCGGGGTCCGCCATCCGTACATAGGGCAATCAAAAAGGATCTGCCTGGAAACGCCCTATCTTGCCCAGTTTAATGAGCCCCGATCTCTGAGTCAAGACCTAATGCAGGCCGATGCAGTCGCAACCAGGGTTCGGTCTGCACTGGGTGTACAGTATCACCCCGTGCCGAAGACCACTCTCTTGGTCGCAGCAACTGCACGTGATTCAAGCAGGAGGGAACCTGGGTACGCCGGCCTTCTGTCCGGCGTACCACGGGGCAAGGGCCTGGGGCGCAGCTTGGCCCTCGGACAGGGCTGTTGTCCGGTCAGACCTTGCGAGGGTCCTGCCCCCGCTCGATTGCGGCGATCTTGTTGATCCGTCTCTCGTGCCTGCCGCCGGAAAACTCGGTGGTCAGCCAGGTCTCCACCATCTTGCGCAGCACGACTCTCCCGACCTGGTCTGCGGAGATGCACAAGACGTTGGAGTCGTTGTGCCCGCGCGACACCGCAGCGGTAAACTCGTCATGACACAGGGCAGCGCGAACGCCCGGGATCTTGTTGGCCGCGATGCACATCCCAATGCCCGTTGCGCAGATCAGGATGGCCCTATCCACCTGCTTCTGCGAGACGGCGGTCGCCCCCACATAGGCGATGTCGGGGTAATCCACGGGGTGGTCGCTTCCCGTGCCCAAGTCCACGGACTCATGTCCCCACTGGCTGACCAGGGACTTGACGACCTCCTTGACGTGAAACCCCCTGTGATCGCTTCCTACCGCTACTCTCATAGGATTCTCTCGGCGACTCTCTTCTCGATAGCACGTTGGATCTGCTGGGCGCACCGTTGGAACACCTCCAGCGGCTGACCGATGGGATCCGCGATCTCCCCGTCCGGGTCGAGGAGCATGCACCGATCCGCAGCCTGCGGGCACAAGGCCAGCACGCCCTCCCGGTGGGACTCTTCCATCCCGAAGATCAACTCGCTCTCCTCAATCAGAGAAGCGGACAATCCACGACTCCTATGCAT
>JAGOQT010000377.1 GCA_018007255.1 Phycisphaerae bacterium
CAGCAGGACGGGGTGTTGCCGCAGTGAAAGCCCATGAACAGGTCCGTGGGCTTGTAGGGCTTGGTCACCTTCTTGTTGGCCTCGAACATGTCCGCAGGCACGGTGTTGTTGATGTCCAGCAGGGTGGCCGGGCTGTCCGTCGCACACGTGCACATGTACTGGCTGAGGGCCCCGTAGATGTCCACCTCGCAGGCCGCTGGGATGCCCTTGGAGGCCAGGCGGGAGTTCACGTAGCACGGCACAAAGGTGAAGTACTTCTCGAAGGCCGGCCAGCACTTGTCCGCGAAGATGCCGTACTTCGAGGCACCCAGGTTGTCCTCCATGAACCGCAGCAAGGCCACCTCGAACTGGGCGAGCTTCTCCAGGAGATCAGGGAAGGCGTTGCCCTCGCCCAGCTCCTTGGCCATCTCCTTGGCGACGACCTTGACCTTCCGATCCCCCTTGGCCTGGTTGCAGAGGTCCAGCAGATCCAGCTCACTGTTTTCCATGACCTCCACACCGAGGTCGTACAGGGCCCTGATCGGGGCATTGCAGGCCAGGAAGTCATGCGGCCGGGGGCCGAAGGCGAAGATCTTCAGGCCTGCCAGGGCCAGCCGGATCCGCGCAGTGGGCACGAAGTCGGCGATCATGGCCGCCACCTCGGGGGCCGTGCCGACCGGAAACTCGGGCACATAGGGCCGGAGCCTGCGAAGGCCGCAACTGTAGGAGTTGTTGAGCATGCCACAGTAGGCGTCCCCTCGCCCGTTGATCAGATCGGCCTGGGTCTCCTCTGCCGCAGCGGCGACCATCACAGGGCCTCCGAACCGCTGGGCCAGGATCGTGGTCGGTCCCTCGGGGCCGAAGTTGCCCAGGTAGATCACCAGGGCATTGACCTTGCGGGCCGCGATCTCCTCCAGGGCCTTGAGCACGTCCTTCTCGTTCTCGATGATGGTCTGGAGCTCCACGATCGACAGGCCCCCGGCCCTGCAGGCCTTGGCCAAGGCACCCCGCCTCTTCTTGGACAGCTCGATGGGGAAGCAGTCGCGACTGACCGCAATCAGGCCCAGCTTGACGCTCGGTACGTTGTTCATACTTCGGTCCCTTCCACACGAATCGGTTCTTTTCGGCCACCCTTGAAGAGGACAACAGGCCACGTCTTATAAACACAGTTCGTCTCCAAGTCAAGGAGAAACCGGCTTTTGGAGAGGCCAGAGAGGCCTTCCCTCCGGAGAAAGGCCGTGATACAATCCCCCCGTTCGCAGTCGACGTCGACCATGGTGAAGGACTTTGGAGGTACAGGCAATGTCGAATCCGGGCTATGGGCACAGGGCACTGGCTGTGGTGATCGGGATGTGCGTGTGGGGTGGAGTGGTCGCCAGCGCGGCCGAGGACGCCGCCGCCCCGCAGTTCAAGACCGACCAGGACAGGTTCAGTTACGTCACCGGGCACCAGGTCATAGCCGGCCTCAGGAAGCAGGGTGCGGAGGTCAATGTGGAGTTCCTGATCCAGGGCATCCGAGAGGCCCTGGCCGGCAAGGCGTGCGCATTTACAGCCGAAGAACAGCAACAGATCGTATCCAAGTTCCAAAGGAGTCCCATGGAGAAACCCAAGACCCAGCAGCAGGCCGGAGAGGACAGGGCCTGGAAGCTCAAGCTCACCAAACCGCAACTCATGACCTTTGACGCGGCCAAGGACTACTTCTGGGTCCTGGAGACGAACAAGGGCACGATCCGGATCAAGCTCCTGCCCCAGGTCGCGCCCATGCACGTGACCAGCACGATCTTCCTCACGCAGAAGGGCTTCTACGACGGGGTGACCTTCCACAGGGTCATCCCCGGATTCATGGCCCAGGGCGGCTGCCCCCTGGGCACGGGCACGGGCGGACCGGGCTACCAGTACGCCGGCGAGTTCAGCCCCACAGTGAAACACGACAGGCCCTATCGCCTGAGCATGGCCAACGCCGGGCCCAACACGGACGGAAGCCAGTTCTTCATCACCTTCGTGCCCACCCCGCACCTAGACAACAAGCACTCCATCTTCGGCGACGTGGTGGAGGGCCAGGACGTGGTCAAGAAGCTGGAGGCCGCAGGCACGCCGAGCGGCAAGCCCAGGGAGAGCCTGGTCATCACCAAGGCCCGGATCGAGGAGAAGGCCAGGTAGCATACGACCTGCATCAGGTGGGGCGACCTTGGCCGAGAAGGCAGGGCCTCTCGCTCGAGGATCAGCGTATGGGATAGAGGAGATGCTTCTCCACCAGGGCCTGGAATCCGGATCGAAGAACCATGCGCATGGATCGATCCATACCCCCCAGTGCGGTCTGTATGGCCAAGGTCGGAAGGCTCACCCAGGCCACGCCGCATTCCCCAAGGTCCCCAAGACTGAACTGCTGGATGTTGTAGGGGAGGCCTGCGGCGACACTGACCGGCCCCCGGATCTCTTGAACGAGTCTCCGGACCTCGTCGAGGGTCTGCACATAGGCCACAAAGACGACGTCCGCCCCGGCCTTGAGATAGGCATTGGCCCTGTGGATCACCGTTTCCATCTGAGGAGTTCGGCTGGCTCCCAATCCCAGGGCGTCCGTGCGCGCGACGATCACCAGGTCCGGATGATCCGCTGCGATGGCGGCCTGCCTGGCTGCCTGGAGCTTCCGGATCATCCGTGCCTCGGTGATCACTCGAGCCCCCCGGCGGACGTGATCCGCCAGACTGATCCCTGCCACCCCGACCTCTATGAAACGACGAACGGTCTCCGCGGTCTGACCCGCCCCTCCGTATCCATCCTGGCCGTCGGCCACGACACAGGCCTGGACGCTGGACGCGATCATACGTGTGACTGCTAGGTTGTGATCCAGGGTCAGCTCGCTCTCATCCTGCAGACAGGCCGAGACGGCCATCCCGTATCCCGAGCACTGCAGGACAACGCCGAAGCCGCGATGGAGAATCCTGGCGCTGGCGGCGTCATACACGCCTGGCGCGATCACGATCTTGTCTTGATGGAGCACGTCCCTGAGTCGGCGACTCGGGGTGGACTCTCGAGTGTACTCCACGACGCGACTCTCCACCTGGACCTTCGCGATGAACTCCGCCACCCGGAGATGCTCGGGGTGCTTCTGATAGGCCTCCAGGTCCGCCTGGTTGTTGAACTCACTGTACAGGACCACGTCATAGGCGGCCTCGGAGGGACTCTGGTTGATCCCGACCTCGATGCACAGGACCTGGGGGATGAGCCTTGCCAGGCCCTCCAATTGGGCCTTGACCTTGAGGGCGTTCTCCGCCTTGGTGGCCCCTTCCGCGTTGTCCTTGAGCCGCCACATGACGACATGTCGTACTCCGCTGGCCCCTCGGCCTTTCAAGGATGTCGGTTCCACCCAGAGCGACCTGAAATCCTCCATTCCAACCCTGGATCGAGCCCGGGAAGGGCTCAGATCCATACGGCATTCCGATTCAGGCGAAAGTGGGCCTTCCTCCGCGTCCAGGCCGGCCCCGAGGAGGCTTAAAACCTCCGAACGAATCCGCTCCAGGCTCAGCCCGATGATCGTCAGGACATGGGACGCCACCCCCTCGGTCTCGCGGGTCAGGCCCAGGAGGATGTGTTCGGTACCGATGTAGTGGTGGCCCAGGC
>JAGOQT010000378.1 GCA_018007255.1 Phycisphaerae bacterium
GGGTGAAACCCGCACCCGCCCTGCCCGATGAATCGCATCTGGCCGCCGCCCTCCCGGGCCGGTCGGCGGATGTGCCTCTCCGGAGCCGCCGCAGGTCAGAACGGAATTGACTGCGCCCCGGCCGAACCCTAGAATGCGCGTTTCTCGTGACATCTGATCGTGAGGACTGTTTCCATGTCACCATCCAACAAGGGGTATCGGGATACGCTGAACCTCCCGCAAACGGCCTTCTCCATGAAGGCCAACCTGGTGGAGCGGGAGCCCGCGACGCGCAAGCACTGGGCTGAGGTCGACCTGTACGGCCGGATCCGGAAGGCTCGGCAGGGCAAGCCCCTCTACATCCTGCACGACGGTCCTCCGTATGCCAACGGCAACATCCACATGGGCCACGTGATCAACAAGGTGCTCAAGGACTTCGTGGTCAAGGTCAAGACGATGACGGGGTTTGACGCCCCGTACGTGCCGGGATGGGACTGCCACGGTCTGCCCATCGAGTCCAAGGTCGTCACGGACCTGGGCCCAAAGGCGGCCCTGATCGACAAGCCCACGATCCGCCGGCGATGCAAGGAGTACGCCGCCAAGTACGTGCAACTCCAGGGCCGGCAGTTCGAGCAGCTTGGCATCCTGGGCCGGTTCGAGCGCCCCTACCTGACGTTCGACCCCTCCTACGAGGCCGGGATCCTGGAGGTCTTTGCAGAGCTGGTGGGCAAGGGCCTGGTCTACAAGCAGCTCAAGCCCATCCACTGGTCTGTGGGGTGCCAGACCGCCCTGGCCGAGGCGGAGCTGGAGTACAAGGACATCCCGTGCACGAGCATCTACGTCAACTTCCCCCTGACCCCGGAGGCCGCGGACCGCGCGGCCGGCCTGGGTCTGTTCAGCCGTGAGGAGGCCGGACAGGCCAAGGTCTGCCTGATGATCTGGACCACCACGGCCTGGACCCTGGCAGCCAACCTGGCGGTGGCCGTGCATCCCCACCTGGAGTACACGGCCGTGCGCTACCACAGGGCAGGCCAGGCCTTTGTCTCCATCGTGGCTGCGGACCGCGTCGGGGCCGTGATGGCAGCGGGCGGCCTGGACCCTGGCCGCTGCCAGGTCAGCCCCAAGACCGTCAAGGGCAGCGACCTGGAGGGTCTTCGCTACACCCACTGCTTCGTGCCGACCAATCCCACCGGCCAGGACGCGTACAAGGTCATCCTGGCCGACTATGTGACCACGGAGGACGGCACCGGCCTGGTCCACATCGCACCCGGCCACGGCCTGGAGGACTATGTGTCGGGTACGCAGTACGGCCTGGCCGTGTATTCACCGGTTCGGGACGACGGCTGCTACGACGACACCGTGCCCGATTGGCTCAGGGGGCGCAACGTCCTGGAGGTCGATCAGATCGTCCAGGCCCGTTTGGACCAGGCGGGCTGGCTCTTCGCCAAGGGTCAGATCGTCCACAGCTACCCCCACTGTTGGCGGAGCAAGGGCCCGGTCATCTTCCGCGCAACGGAGCAGTGGTTCATCGGCGTGGACCGGGAGATCCCGGGCTTCGGCAAGACCCTGAGGCAACTGGCCCTGGAGAACATCCCCAAGGTCCGCTGGATTCCCGCATGGGGCCAGAAGCGGATCGAGGGGATGCTGGAGTCCAGGCCCGACTGGTGCCTCAGCCGCCAGCGGAGTTGGGGCCTCCCCATCCCCGTGTTCGTCGGTCCGGACGACCGGGTCTTGCTGACCCGCGAGTCGGTCCTGGCGGTCGCACGCCACATCGCCCAACACGGCTCCGACAGCTGGTTCAGCCACACCCCCCGCCAGATCCTGGGGGACGACTTCCGCACGCCAGACGGACTGGATCTGGACCGGCTTCGCAAGGAGGAGGATATCTTCGACGTGTGGTTTGAGGCCGGGTGCAGTTGGTACAGCGTGTGCGCCCAGGACGCGAAGTGGCCCGTCCCCGTGGACCTGTATCTGGAGGGCTCGGACCAGCACAGGGGCTGGTTCCAGTTGTCCCTGCTGCCGGCCCTGGGCATGATCGGACAGGCCCCGTTCAAGACCGTGTTGACCCACGGCTTCACTGTGGACGAACAGGGCATGAAGCAGTCCAAGTCGCTGGGCAACTACGTGGATGCCCAGGACGAGGTCGCCCGGTTCGGGGCCGACATCCTGCGGCTCTGGGTCTCCAGCGTGAACTACCAGGAGGACATCCGGTGCACCCACGAGATCGTGGGCCGTACCCAGGACGCCTACCGGAAGATCCGCAACACCCTCCGGTACCTCCTGGGCAGTGTCTCGGACTTCGACCCTGCCCGGGATGCGGTCCCCTATGAGCGGATGGAGCCGATCGATCAATGGGCCTTCCAGCAGTTGCAGAGGCTGATCGCAGAGGTCCGGACCGCGTACGACGACTTCGTGTTCCATCGGGTCTTCAGTCTGCTCTACAACTTCTGCTCGGTGGAGATGAGCAGCCTCTACATGGACGTGCTCAAGGACCGGATGTACTGCGATGCCGCAGCAAGCCCGTCCCGCCGCAGTGCCCAGACCGTGATGGCCCACATCCTGGACGCCCTCGTGCGGATGCTCGCCCCCATCCTGGTCCACACCGCGGAAGAGGCTTGGGCCGCCATCCCCCACAAGTCCCAGCCCGTGGAGAGCGTGCACCTGGCCCTCATGCCCGAGACCGCTCCAGGGGTCAACTGGCAGGCGGACCTGGCCAAGTGGGACAGGCTCATGGCCCTGCGCGACCGGGTCCTCTTTGCACTGGAGGGTCTCCGCCAGAACAAGGTCATAGCCAGCAACCAGGAGGCCTCCATCTCGATCCGTGCGACCGATGAAGATGCCGCGGCGATCGAGCAGTTCGGGGTCTCCCGCTTCGCCGCCCTGTGCATCGTCAGTGAGGTCCGTCTTGAGCGGGGACAGCCCCAGACCGCTGTCACGGCCGAGAAGAGTCCGCACCCCAAGTGCCAGCGATGCTGGAACTACTGGCCCACGGTCGGGCAGCACAGCGGGCATCCGGACCTGTGCGAGCGGTGCGCCGCCGTGGTGGGACAGCTTCCAGAAGGTGGGAAGCCAGGACTGTAACGACAGCCGGACGGTGAGACGGCACGAAGGCACGAAGGTAAGAAGGTAAGCGGGAAGCGAATTCCTCGTTCTCACCTTCCTACGTTCTTACGTTCCTACCTTCTCCGTCATCCAAGACGGTCGGACAGTCTGACTGTTGGACAGTCGGACCGTGGTATGGGCTGGGGGGGAACTGCAGATCTTCTGCCACGAAACCCACGAAAACACACGAACGCTGGCGCCGGCGCTGAGGTGCTGGGATGTCCGTGGGTACGCCGTCTGATCCACGGCTTTGCCGTGCCATGGAGGCCGCGGGCCTCCATGGGTGGCCTCCGCCCGAGACGGCTCTGCAAGCCAGCTTGCGTCGCCGTCTCAGACTCGGCCACGATCTGACGGCTCCAGCCCGTTGCGGTCGGTCCTTCATTCACCCTGCCGCGCATCAGGCTTGGCGCATCCCGCTTTTCCGCTTTGGGCATCACCCTCCCGCATCCCGAACACCGAAAACCGAACACTGAAAACCGGAGCCCTCGGCTCCCTGCAGCCCACC
>JAGOQT010000379.1 GCA_018007255.1 Phycisphaerae bacterium
CCTCGCCGCCGAGCCTGCGCAACTCGGTCAGGTCGTCGCCGTAGACCTTGATCCCGAGATCGCCTCGAATCCCGGCAATCAGCTCGTTCATCCGCATCTCGATCGGCTGGCTGAAGGCCGGTCGCATCCCCGGTACTCGGCCCAGGACCTCTCGCATTTTCTCCGTCAACTCCGCCTGGGTGCGGGCCTTCGTCCACTGCTCACGTGGATGGAGGGCCAGGAAGAAGTCGGCGAGCTCCACGCCCATCGGGTCTGTAGCGACTTCTGCCGTGCCCAACCGCGTCCAGATGTGCTCGATCTCATCCGGGAACTCCGCCATGAGCTTCTGCTCGATCAAGTGATTCTGGGCGACCGACTCGTCGACAGAGATGCCCGCGAGGCGCACGGTCGTGCCGACGATGGCGCCTTCGCCAAGCCGCGGCAGAAACTCGCCACCCATGCTCCGTGCCAGGAGCCCCGCGCCCACAAGGATCGCGAGCGCCCCAAGCAGGGTCAGTGTGCGGAACCGAACGGCCAGGTGAAGGACCGGCTCGTAAGCCGCGTGCATCAGACGCACCAGCCACGTCTTCTGCTCCTGGACCTGTCTGGGCAGGAACCGCACCGCCAACACCGGCGTCAGCGTCAGCGCCAGGACCAGAGAGCCAAACAGCGCAAAGATCAGCGTGAGGGCCATCGGCCTGAACAACTTGCCTTCGATGCCCTCCAGTGAAAGAACCGGCACCAACACGATGAAGATGATCCCCACGCCGAATGCCACGGGCCGCGCCACCTCCCGCGACGCGATGCTCAGCTCTTCCTCTCGCTCGCTCTCGGTCAGTAACCGACCCAGCTCATGCTGTCGTTCGGCGAGACGCCGCATCGCGTTCTCCACCACGACGATGGCTCCGTCCACGATGATCCCGAAGTCCACCGCGCCCAGGCTCAGCAGGCTCGCGGCAATACCGGCCAGCAGCATGAGGTTGCCCGCAAAGAGCATGGACAACGGGATGGCGGCGGCCACGATCAGTCCGGCCCGCAGATTCCCCAGAAGGGCGAACAGGGCGGCCACGACCAGGAGCGCGCCGGCCGCCAGGTTGTGCTCCACGGTGCGGATGACGTTCCCGACCAGCTCCGTACGGTCGTAGAGGACCTCCACCTTCACGTCCGGCGGCAGGATCTTCTGTACCTCGGCCACTGCCCCCTGGAGTGCACGGGTCACGACCGCGGCGTTCTCGCCCATGAGCATGAACCCCAGGCCCAGGACGACCTCGCCCTTCCCGTCCGCAGTGCAGGCACCCCGGCGGATCTCGTGGTCGATCTTCACGGTCGCCACGTCCCGCACCCGCACGGGCGTGCCGTCGTGGGCAGCGATCACGATGTCGGCGATCTCCTCGACGTTCGTGGCCAGGCCGAGGCCATGGACGAGGAGGGACTCGCCGCTGCGGACGATCTGGCCGCCGCCGACGTTCTGGTTGCTGGCCTGGATCGCCTCGATCAACTGCTCCAACGTCAGGCCGTACTTGATGAGGTCCCCCGTGTCCACCACCACGTGGTACTGCTTTTCGAAGCCACCCCAGGAGTTGATCTCCGCCACACCGGGGACCTTGCGGAGCTCGGGCTTGACGACCCAGTCGTGGATCTCGCGCAGGTCCGTCAGGGTCCGGTTCGGGTCCTCGGAGCGGACCACGTAGTGGAAGACCTCGCCCAGGCCCGTGGCGATGGGCCCCAGTTGAGGTCGCTCCAAGCCCTCGGGCAACTCCACCGTCTGGAGCCGCTCCATGACCAACTGGCGGGCCTTGAAGATGCTGGTCTTGTCGTCGAAGGTCGCCACGACTTGTGAGAGGCCGAACTTGGAGGTCGAGCGGACGTTCTGCAGGCCGGGCAGCCCGCTGACGGCCAGTTCCACGGGCAGCGTGATCTGCGACTCGGTCTCCTGCGGGTTCAAGGACGAGGCCGTCGTGTTGATCTGGACCTGCACCGGCGTCGTGTCAGGCAAGGCATCGATCGGAAGCACGGTCAAGGCCCAGCCTCCGATCACGACCAGTGCGACGGCCAGGATGCAGACGAGCACCCGATTCCTCAGTGAGAAGCCGATGATGGCATTCAGCATATCCGGGTCTCCATGCTCAGTCGTCCGCACATCCTGCGCCAAGGCGGGACATCAGCATCGCCGACTTCAGGGCGAAGGTGTGGGTCACCGCCACCTCGTCATTGGGCCTCAGACCGGCCAGCACCTCCCGGTCTCCACCGGACCGGACCCCCAGATCCACCCCCCGGGCGTCAAACAGGTCGTCGGCCAACCGCACAAAGACCACGGGCCTGCCCTCGATCCTCTGGACCGCAGACTCCGGCACCAGCAAGGCACGGTCCGCCCTGCGTGTCAGGATCCTGACACGGGCGAACATCCCATCCTTGAGCAGTCCGTTCGGATCCGCGGATTCGGCGCGGGCGCGGACCATGCGCGTGCGTTCGTCGACCGCAGGGGCGATCCACGTGAGCCTGCCCGGGAACACTTGGTTGGGCAGGAAGTCCACCCGCAGTTCCACGGCCTGGCCCGTCTGCACCCGGGCCAGGGCCGATTCGGGCACGTGGACCAGGGCCCACACCACGGAGCGGTCCGCCACGGTGAACAGAGGTCTGCCCGCGTCCACAAGGGCCCCGCGGACCGCGGACCTCTCCACGATCTCGCCTGCAAACGGGGCGCGGACCTCCGTCAGCACCTGCTCCTGGGGCCGCACACCCAGGGCCTCGATCTGCTCTTCCGTGAAACCGAGTGTGCGGAGCGGCTGGCACGCAACCCGGTGCGCGGCCTCTGCCTCCTGCAGGGCGGCCTGGGAGGTCACGTTGTCGGCACGGAGCCGCTGTTCGCGACTGAGGGTCTGGTGGGTCAGGACCGCCTTGGCCGCGGCCTCCGCTACGGAGGCAGACCATATCCTGGCCACCGTTTGTCGCTCCTCCACCTTGGCACCTAGGTCCACATCCACGGACTGGAGGATGCCTGCCACGGGCGCGACGATCTGGGCGAGTTTGTTCTGATTGAAGCTGATCTCCGCAAGACACTCGACGCCCTCGGACGCGGGGCCGGTCTCTGGCGGCTCGGTCCGGATGTCCACGATGCGGGCAGACTCTGGAGAAGGCAGTCTCAGCTTCATGCCCTCACCGGCCCTCAACTGGCCGGCCAACTCGGGCTTGCAGATGCCGCACTGGGCCTCCGGCACTCCGTGCTCGGTGCACATCATCACCCCGTCCTTGACCTCCGTGTGGGCCTCGGCCCGGCCGTGCCCGTGCCCGTTGTCCGCAGTGTGCTCAGCCCCCTTCCTGCACCCTGTCCAGAGGATCAAGGCCGCAATGCAGACCAGGGAAGCGGGATTCACGATGCCTCGGCGTCTCATGGCTCGACTCCTGTCTGTATGGGGATGGTAGAACGACCTTCGGGGAGGAAGACCTCCAGCTCCGCCTGGGCCACGTTCATCTCCCACAGCCTCTGCAGATAGGCCAGTCTGGCCTCCGCCGCAGTCCTCTGCGTGTCCAGAAGGTCGATGAACCCGAACTTGCCTTGTTCATAGCCCGTACGAACC
>JAGOQT010000048.1 GCA_018007255.1 Phycisphaerae bacterium
GAGCAACCTGGTCCGCGGGGGCGTGTACACGGTGTCGAACACGGCCATGTCCGCGTACAGGCACTCGGCCGGCACGGGTGTGGACCCCACGTCCGGGGCCATGCCCAGGCTGGTACAGTTGACCAGCAGCCTTGCCTTGACGTCCCCCAATGCCTTCAGGGGCGCATGGGCGCAGCCGAAGTCCTGGGCCAGGGCCCGGGCCTTGGCGAGCGTCCGGTTGTAGATCGTCACCCTGGCCCCGGCGTCGCACAACCCTGCCACGACCGCCCTGGCCACGCCCCCTGCGCCGACCACGGCCACGGGCCAGCCCTTCAGGTCCTCACGACGGATGCCCAGGCCCGATGCGATCGCCTCCATGGCCCCCACGTAGTCGGTGTTGAAGGCCTGGATCCCCCCTTCCAGGTCGAACAGCAGGGTATTGGCCGCGCCGATCCGCGCGGAGAGGGGATCCACCCGACCGCCCCGGACCTGGGCGTACTCCAGTGCGCTGTGCTTGTGGGGGATCGTCACGCTCAAGCCGCGAAGCCCCAGCCAGGGCCTCTCTCGCACTGCGTCCAGGAAGCGGAAGAGCTCGTCCCGTCCGCCCGCCACCCACAGAGGCACATAGAGCCGATTCATGCCCAGGTCGGCAAAGCAGGCGTTGTGGATCGCAGGACTCATGGAGTGGGCGACCGGGTCGCCGATCACACCGTAGACCTCGGTCTCCTCGTCGATCGAATCGGCCCGATACAGGCCCTTCATCTGGTCTATGGGGATCTGTCCTGGCGCGGTGCCCGATCCCGGATCCAGGCTGGCATAGGTCATGAGGCCACCCAGCTTCTTGGCCAGCAGGCGGGTGATCGAACCGGCCTGGCCCATGCAGAAGACGACCTTGTCGCCCGGGCCGCCGTGGAGCAGGTCCAATGCGTCAAGGCAGTCGTTGATGTGGCGGGCCGTGTAGACCAGCTTGGGGACCGCCCCTGGAAGGACCGCCCTGCACTCCTCGTAGAGGCGTTGAGGCGAGGCGAAAGGCCCGTCCCAGGAGTGGGCCGACACAATCAGGCGGGTCTGCGGTCTGCCGCCCAGGGCCTCGCGTATGGGGTGGGCCACCTGCGGCAGCCGGATGTTCTCCAGCTCCACGTCCACGAAGTCCGCGCCCGCACCGATCGCAAAGGTCCAGGCCTCGATCCTCGCGGCCAAGGGGTGATCCACGAGACCGCCCTCCCGCTTGTCCCTGCAGGTCACGATCAGGGGTCTGGATGAGCCTGTCCTGGAACGGACCTGCTCGACCAACTGCCCCACCCCAGGCCCGCCCAACTCGGCCAAGGCGTCCACACGGAGCTCGATCCCCTGGGCCCCTCGGGCCACGGCCCGGACCGCCCGATCCGCCATGGCCTCGACCGTGGGGGCCGGGATCGGTGCGACGATGGCGGTCTTGGACGGCCCTGCCACGCTCACACCTCCTCGGGTCCGTCCTGGCCCAGGCCGAATGCCTCCAGCCACATCCTCGTCTCGCTCTCGCTAAGGCCGTGCCGCTTGGCCGTGGGCTCCGCGGGCGGCCTCTTCCTGTTGGCCTCGGCCAGGACCCGCTCCCAGAAGTCCTCGGCATGGAGTGCGCTCGCCTGGCCCTGCACAGCGGCCTGTCTGAGCCGGCGGTCGTTGCTGACCACGATCAAGGGATCGGACGAGGCATGGATCTGGATCTTCTCTTCGATCACGTCATCGGCCTCGCGACCGCCCCCCGCAAACGACACGGCCAGGCCCGGGATGGAGTCAAACCGACTCTTGTCGTTGGGCCCCGCCCCATCGAAGACCACCTCGCCCGCGTCTGCGATGTGGCTCAGGTATCGCCCCACGGTCCAACACATCCGCACCTCGTCCACGGGATGGAACCGCTCATCGTGGTCCAGGATCGTCCGCAGGAGGTTGCATCCGTCGATGAGGTACGGCATGTCCACCTCGTCACGGGACGGCCTTGCGATCGAACCGGACCTCCCCGCCGACCAGGGTCATCTCCACGACCCCCTTGACGGGCCAGCCGTGGTAGGGACAGTTGCGGCCCTTGGAGACGAAGGTGTTGGCGTCGATCGTGTACTCGGCCTCGGGGTCGATGATGGTGACATCGGCCTGTCTGCCCTTGCCCAGGGTGCCCTTGTCGATGCCGATCACGCCCGCCGGACCGGCGGTCATGAGGCGGATCAGGCCCGGCCAGTCCAGGATGCCCGGCTCGATCAGGGCCTTGATGTACAGGGACAGGGCGCACTCCAGGCTCGCGATCCCGAACGGGGCGGCCAGGAACTCAAGCTCCTTCTCACTCTGCAGGTGCGGGGCGTGGTCCGTGGCGAGGGCGTCGACCAGACCCTCTGCGATGGCCTGCTTGAGGGCCAGGACGTCCGCCGCGGATCGAAGCGGCGGCTCGACCTTGTAGTTCGTGTCGTACTCGCAGCAGCACTGTTCGGTGAGCAGGAGGTGATGGGGCGTCACCTCGCAGGTCACCGGAACCCCCTGCTTCTTGGCTGTGCGGATCAGGTCGACCGAGCCCGCGGTCGAGAGGTGTTGGGCGTGGTAGCGGACCTGGGTCTTGCGGACCAACTGGAGGTCCCTCCACAGCATGGCCTCTTCCGCCAGGCCGACCATCCCGGGCAGGCCCAGGATCGTGGAGTAGTACCCCGCGTTCATGACCCCGCCCGCGGCCAAGGCGTTGTCCTCGCAGTGCTGGGCCACCACCTTTCCGAACATGGCCGCGTATTGGAGGGCCCGCAGCATCACAGCCGGGTCCTGAACGCCGTTTCCGTCATCCGTAAACCCGACCGCCCCGGCCTCGGCCATGTAGCCCATCTCCGCAAGGTCCAGGCCTTCTCGGCCCTTGGTGATCGCGCCCATCACGTAGACGTGGGTCTTGCGGGTCTGCCGTCCCTTGCGATGCACGTACTCCACATCCGTCTCGCTCTCGATCGTGGGCTTCGTATTGGGCATGCACACCACGGAGGTGAAACCGGCCTTGACCGCCGCTGCGGACCCGCTTGCGATGGTCTCCTCCTCGGGGTCGCCGGGGTCGCGGAAATGGACGTGGAGATCGATCAGCCCGGGCACGACCAGCTTGCCCGCCGCGTCGATGGTCAGCCCGCCCTTCTTCTCCACGGCCGGACCCAGCCTGCCGACCTCCGCGATCTTGCCGCCCACGATCAGCACATCGGCCTTGCCGTTCACGTGATGGGCGGGGTCGATGACGCGCCCCCCCTTGATCAGCACCTGACCGCTCATATGCCCGGACCTTCCAGACTCGGGTTTGAAGGCCGACCGTCAGCCTGTTCGGCTCCCTTCTACCAGAAAGGCCGACGGATGGAAAGGGCTTTTGCCCGATCGCCGCGAAGGACCGCGGCCTACGGCGTGTACCACTCCGCACGGCGGGCGCCGTGGGCGGTCAGGATCTCGAGGTCCGTGCCGTCAATGGCGCCATCCGAGTTGATGTCGCCGACCGCGTACCGATTGGAGGACTGAAGCGAGGCGCCCCAGTTCTGGACCAGCCGGGCGTAGTCCAGGTCGTCCACCACGCCGTCTCCGTTCAGGTCGTCCCAGAGGATGCTGTGGTCCTGGCGCGGGGGGGCCACTCGCCAGGCCAATCCGTAGGGCTCCTCGTCCTGGACCGCCTTGCCGTCATCGGGCTCGCTCCAGAGGACCACGATCTGGTAGGTCCGGTATCGTGGATTCGTCTTGACATGGATGTGCTCCACATTGTCCACCGGGCTGTCGCTCGAGTCGATCAGGATGTCCCGCCTGGGGTTCGCGGGGTCTGCGGCCCAGACCTGCAGACGCAGGTTTGCGCTGAGGTCCGCCAGGCAGTCGAAGGGATAGGTGGACTGGTAGTGCCGATTCCACACCAAGGTGGCCGTGATCATCTGTCCGGCCGGCCTGGGCAAGTCGATCTGATAGACCTGGGCACGGGTCTTGGCGACGCGCCCGACGTCCCATCCGGAGGCCTTGACCGGCCCGGGCTGGAACCGGCCCGCCGTGAGTTGGTCGTAGGCGCCGACCGCATCGATCAACCCCGCTCCCTGGGCGTGGTCCAGGGGCACGAAGCGGTCGTCCTCCAGGCCCACCTTTCCCTTGTGCCAGTAGGGGAGCTTGACCGCGGAGTTCATCAGGACCGCCTTGATCAGGCAGGCGGACGTCTCCGGCAGATTCGCCGGGGCCAACCCCGGGTCCTGTTTGGCCTTCTGCTTGAGCAGAGCGGCAATCCCGGCCACAATCGGTGTGGCGAAACTCGATCCGCTGTCCGTCAGCTCGTACCCGTTCGGATCCGTAGCGCTGGCCACGAGGCAGTGGCCCGGGGCCACGAGGTCCGGCTTGCACCGGCTGTCTGCGGTCGGGCCGCAACTGGAGTGCTCTGGCCGGGCCAGCGAGAATTGGGCGATACTCGTGGCCAGGTCGCTGCTGCGCACGGGATCCACCACCCCCACCCCCAGCACATTGGACCCGGCCCCCGGGAAGAGCGGCGGATGCAGGGCATCGGTCCCGTTGCCGATGCTGCCCACCACCAGAAGGCCCTGCCGCTCGGCCATGGACTCCAGGCCGCGGGTCCACCAGTCCTCGAAGTCGCTCCCGCTGCTGAGGGTGACCACGTCCGCCTTGACCTGGGACTGCCTGAACACACGATCCGTCAGGAAGTGCCACAGTTCCACCACATCCAGATCGGCCTGAGGCGCAACCCCTTGGTAGTGGAACCGGCCTAGAAAGGGGGCCGCGGCCTCCCGGTCCTCGCCGGCGAGGATCGAACAGACGGCCGTGGAGTGGTCACAGATCCCGCTCTGGCCGCGGCCGCTGTCCAGCATCTGGACCCGGGCGGCCCCGAAACAGTGGTGGTCCAGATTCGGCTGATAGTCGTTCTGGGGCTGGTTGTCCAGATAGGTCCGACTGCGGGCCAAGACCGTGATCCTCGCACCGGCCCCGGTCAGGGAGGGATCCATCTGGCGCAGGGCGTACAGGCCCACGAAGTCCAATCCCTGGGGCTGCATGTCCGTCTGTCGGGATTCGCCCGCGGCCAGGGCAGCGCAAGGTCCTGTCAGGGCCAGGCCCAGCGCCATGCGGGCAAAGACAGTCCGAATTCGCGTGCCCCCCACCATCCCGTAACCCCCTTGATGCCGATAAGACTCCACTCGGCAGCCCTAATAGCCCCCTGGTCCGATGGGTCTTCTCCGTCGCCCAACCCCAGGATGAACCCTATGATAGCAGAACGAGGCTGGAGATTCAAGGCCATCTGGCCGCTTTTCCCCAGGGCCCCAGGGGAGGGACCGGGCCGCGGGCCAAGACGCCGGTCAGGGCCCTTGCCTAGCCTGGTGGACAGGGATATACTGGCGGACTTGTGTGAAGTTCAACGGGGCTGTGCCGACGATGAACGTGATCCTGGACTCCAAACAGATCCGGACAAGGACGGAGGCCATGGCTGCACAGATTGTGGCCGAGATGCCCGCAGGCTCCGCCTTGGCCGTGGTGGGGATCCGCTCCCGAGGGGAGATCCTGGCCCAGAGGCTGGCGGCCTGCCTCGCGCAGAAGACCGGCCAGGCCGTCCCCTGCGGGACCTTGGACATCACTCTGTACAGGGACGACTTGAACTCGCCTCATCGAAGCACCCACCCCCAGGTTCGGACCACGGACATCGCCTTCGATGTGGACGACAAGGTGATCGTTCTGGTGGATGACGTGCTGTTTACCGGTCGCTCGACCCGCGCGGCCCTGGACGCCTTGATCGACCTGGGCCGCCCCAGGGCGATCCGCCTGGCCGTGTTGATCGATCGGGCCGGCAGGGAGTTCCCGATCCAGGCGGACTATGCGGGGATCAGGACCGACATCTCGCCCGATCAGAGGGTCTATGTCCGCCTGACGGAGTCCGACGGCCGGGACGAGGTGGTCGTGGAGTAGACGTCGACAACCCGGGACAGGGGGCCCAGGCTGGGGCACAAGGAGCATGGCACCGGAGACCCGACACAAGCAGATCGTGTGGCGACACAAACACCTGCTCGGTCTGCGCGAGCTGTCCCGAGAGGAGATCGGGTACATCCTGGACACCGCGCAGGGTTTCGAGCAGATCAGCACCCGGGCGGTCAAGAAGGCCCCCCCGCTCCGGGGCAAGGTGGTCGTGAACCTCTTCTTTGAAGACAGCACCCGCACCCGCAACAGCTTTGCCCTGGCCGCCAGCCGCCTCTCTGCGGATGTCATCGAGTTCACCCGGAAGGACAGCTCCGTCAGCAAGGGCGAGAGCCTCGCGGACACCGCCAAGAACCTGGAGGCCCTGGGCGTGGACATTGTGGTGATCCGCCACAGCGCTGCGGGCGCGGCCAAGCTCTTGGCCCGCACGATCCGCGCCTGTGTGGTCAACGCCGGAGACGGGGCCTGCGAGCACCCCACCCAGGGGCTGCTCGACGTCTATACGATCCGCCAGATGAGGGGGTCCCTGAAGGGCCTCAAGATCGCCATCGTGGGGGACATCGCCCATTCCCGCGTGGCCCGCAGTGACCTGTGGGCCATGACGAAGCTGGGCGCCGAGGTCACCTTCGTGGCCCCCCCCACCCTGCTGCCCGCGGACGTGCGGAAGCTCCCGGTCCAGGTCAGCTACAACCTGGACGAGGTCATTGAGAAGGTGGATGTGATCAACATGCTGCGGATCCAGTTCGAGCGACTGGGCAGGAATCCCTTCCCGTCCGTGCGCGAGTACTCGCGGTACTTCGGCCTCACGGCCGACCGGGTCAAGCGGGCCAGGCCCGACATCCTGGTCATGCACCCGGGCCCGATCAACCGCGGACTGGAGATGGAGAGCGAGGTCGCGGACGGGCGGAACAGCGTGATCCTCCGGCAGGTCACCAATGGCCTGGCCGTGCGCATGGCCGTGCTCTTCCTTGTGAATCAGGCTGCCTCCCATGCATAGACGCCCAGCAAGGCCGGACAAGGGAGGATCGAGGCGAACCGCAGGGGCATCATGAGACTCATCGTACACCGATCCAATCTGAACGGGACCGTGGCCATGCCCAGCTCCAAGAGCCACACGATCCGGGCCGTAGCCATAGGGGCGATGGCCGAGGGGACCAGCCTCATCCGCATCCCGCTGGTGTCGCAGGACACCCTGTCCACAGCCCACTGCTACCGGGCCCTGGGAGCCGCAGTGGACACGAGCGACCCGGCCCGGTGGACGGTCACCGGCACGGCGGGACAGATCGCGGTCCCGAGCGAGCCCGTGGACGTGGGCAACTCCGGCACCACGCTGCGGATCGCCACGGGTTCGGCCACGCTGGCCAAGGCCGGGGCCACGATCACGCTCACGGGCGACTCGCAGACCCTGGACCGGCCCATGGCAGGACTGATCGACGCCCTGAACTGTCTGGGGGCCGGGGTCCGCAGTCTCCGGGGCAACGGCAAGGCCCCCATCCAGATCACTGCGGGCCTGGCCGGGGGCAAGACCGACCTTCACTCGATCACGAGCCAGTACCTCACGAGCCTCCTGCTCTGCACCCCCTTGGCCCCCCAGGACAGCGAGATCAACGTGATCCTGCTCAACGAGCCGGGGTATGCCCAGATGACCCTGGACTGGCTGGACAAACAGGGGATCGAATACGAAGCCCGGGGCCGGCTGTGGTTCCGAATCAAAGGCGGCCAGCAGTACAGGGCCTTTGACCTGCCCATCCCCGCGGACTTCTCCAGCGCGACCTTCTTCCTGTGCGGCGCGGCCCTGTTCGGCGGCAAGGTGGTCTTGAATGGCCTGGACTTCACGGACAGCCAGCCGGACAAGGGCGTGATCGACTACCTCAGGGGTATGGGCGCGAGGATCGAGGTTGGGGGGGATTCGGTCACGGTCCACGGATCCTCGCTCAAGGGCATCGAGATCGACATGAACAGGACCCCGGACGCCCTGCCCGCCATGGCGGTCTTGGCCACCTTCGCCGAGGGCACCACACGCCTGGTCAACGTGCCCCAGGCCCGGTCCAAGGAGACGGACCGCATCCGGTGCATGGCCGAAGAGCTGACCCGGATGGGCGCCAAGGTGCAGGAACTGGCGGACGGCCTGGTCGTGCACCACAGCAGACTGCGGCCTGGCCCGGTCCAAGGGCGGGGAGACCACCGGATCGTCATGGCCCTGTCCCTGGCGGGCATGGGTCTGGACCAGCCCACGACCATCGACACGGCCGAGGCCATGGGGGTCACCTTCCCCGACTACGTGGACCTGATGACCAGGCTGGGTGCGACGATGGAGCTGCGCGAGTAGGGGCTCGGGACACAGGACCACGTACTCAGGAGACGGGACCATGCTGGGTTGTCACCTTGGGCGGATGTTTCAGGTCACCGTGGCGGGCGGGTCGTATCAGGAGGGGCTGACAACCGTGGTCCAGGGCATGCCCCCGGGAATCCTGCTCACCGAGCAGGAGATCTACGGGGACCTGCTCCTCCGAAAGCCCGGCGCAGATGAGCTGTCCAGCCCCCGCAAGGAACCCGACCTGCCGGTGATCTACACGGGGACCAACGCCGCGGACACCGTCGAGAACGCCGGCAACGCCGACCATACCAACGGCACCCCTGTCACGATCCTGATCCCCAACCTGGACCGGCACTTCATCCACATCAAGCAGTACCAGGACACCAACCGCACCCCGCGGCCCGGCCACGCCTCGTATGCCTCGTTCGTCAAGTACGGACCGGACGACGATGCCATCGGGGCCGGGTTCTTCAGCGGCCGGTACACCTCCACGATCGTGGCTGCGGGGTCCTTGGCCCAGAAGGTCCTCCGGCGATCCGGCATCCGGGTCTTCGCCTACGTCCGGGAGATCGCCGGCGTACGGTGCCCCGAGGTCCCCTCCAGCCGGGCCTTCGAGATCAGCGAGCGGTACAAGCAGATGCGTCACGACCTGGACCCCTTCTATCAGGCCGTGTACGTCCAGGGGCGGATTCGACCGGGCATGCGGTTCCTGGAGAAGGCGGCGGTCCTGACCCAGATCGAGAAGGAGATCGACGCCATCCGCGACAGCGGCCCGCAGAGGACGGCTGGCCAGATCCGGGACCAATACGGCGTGCACGAGATCCTCAACTGCCCCGACGTCTCCGTGGCCCAGGCCATGGTCGAGGCCTGCAACCGCATTGCCGCGACCGGCGACTCCGCGGGCGGCGTTGTGGAAGTGGTCGTGACGGGGGCACCCACCGGACTGGGGGAACCGGTGTTCTGCAAGCTCGATGCGGAACTCGGGCGTATGCTCGGCATCGGCGCGGTCAAGGGCGTGGAGATCGGGGCCGGGTTTGCGGTCAAGGATATGACGGGCTCGCAGGACAATGACGCGATGCGGTTCCACGACGGCAAGGTGGTCTTCGAGTCCAACCACGCTGGCGGCGTCACCGGCGGGTTGTCGACCGGTCAGGACATCCTCATCCGCCTGGCCGTCAAGCCCACCCCGACCATTGACCGACCCCAGCGGACGGTCGACAAGTACACCCTCGAGAACAGGCAACTGGCCGCTATCACCCGGAGGGACCCGACCATCGTGGCCCGGATCTGGCCTGTGGCCGAGGCCTACACGGCCCTGGTTGTCCTGGACGCCCTCATGCTGCACCGCGGGTACCAGGCGATGCGCGGCGAACCTCGGTAGGTCGCCCCTGGGGCTCTGTGCATCGGGACTTGAGTCGGGTGGGCCCCAGGGTAAGATAGATCGCATGGCCCCCAGCTCGTCCAGACACAAGGCAGGCCCTTCGCGAGTCGAACAGACTGCACTCCGGGCCTCCCCGTTCAAGCCGATCTATGCGCCGACCGAGAAGATCCGGTCCATTGTCGTGGATCACGCCCCCATGCTGGGTCGGTTGACCGCACTGCGGTTTCTCGAGTGGGTCCAAGACCACCCTGAGGGGGTCATCGCCCTGCCCACAGGCAAGACCCCCGGGTACTTCATCCAGACCACCCGGCGACTGCTCAGGACCTGGTCCGGCAAGGGGACCCGAACGGAGCTCGCGAGGGGCGGCCTGGTCGCGGGCAAGAGGCCCGATCTGCGGGGACTCCACTTCGTGCAGATCAACGACTTCTACCCCATCGACGCGGCCCAGACCAACAGCTTCCACTTCTACGTCCGCCGATTCTACATCCGGGGCTTCGGCCTGGACCCCAGAAACGCCCTGCTCATAGACGGGCGCCGGATCGGCTTGTCCCGAGGGGAGCGGCTGGACCAGGTCTGGCCCGACCAGCAGGTGGACCTGTCCCTGAGATATCGCCTGCCCAGGTCCCGCCTGGAGGAGAGGCAACGGGCCGTGCTCCAGGCCGTGGACGCATGGTGCATGGAGTATGAGGATCGCATCCGGGCCCTGGGGGGGATCGGTTTCTTCTTGGGAGGCATCGGACCGGACGGACACATCGGCTTCAACATCCCGGGCTCGGATCACCATTCGACTACGCGCCTGTGCCAGGTCAACTACCCCACCCAGGCCGCAGCGGCAGGCGACCTGGGGGGCATGGAGACCGCGCGCAAGTGCCTGGTCATCACGATCGGTCTGAGGACCATCACCTACAACCCCCTGTGCACGGCCATCCTCATGGCTGCGGGGTGCGCGAAGGCAGGGGTGGTCGCTAGCGCAATCGAGTCCCCCCCGGACAAGAGAGTCCCCGCGTCCGCGCTCCAGAGGCTGCCCCACGCCCGGCTTTTCCTGACCTTGGGCGCGGCCGGCGGCCTGGTGGAGCGGCGATTCGCATCCCTCCAGGCCCAGCCTGCACTCACCGAGCCGCAGATCGCCAAGGTCCTCACGGACGTCGCCACATCCAGGTCCAAGCCCGTCCTGGCCCTGACCGGACAGGACCTGCGGGCCGATCGGTTTGGCCGGTTGGTCTTGGCCAAGACCGGGGCCCCGGTCCGGACCCTCGCCCGGAAGGTCCACAGGGGCCTGGTCGCCAAGATCGACCACGGGATGCAGGTGGCGGAGGACCGGTGCTTCCTCCACACCGAGCCCCACCACGACGACATCCTGCTCGGCTACTTCGCCCAAGTGGTCCGCCACATCCGCAAGGCCGGTAATCGCCACTACTTCGTGACCGCCACAAGCGGGTTCACCTCGGTCACCAACCGGTTCCTGGGCTGGCACCTCGCGAATCTCAGGCGGTTCCTGCACACCGCCGAGTTCGAGCAGTTGATGCGAGAGGGCTACTTCGGGCCGGACAATGCCATGGCCCGCAACCGCGATGTGTGGCAATACCTCGACGGCATCGCCGCGGCCAGCGAGGACATGAGGGCCCTGGGCTGTGCCCGCCGGTTCCTCCGCAACCTCCTGGAGGTCTACGGGCGTCAGGACCGAGCGGGCGTGGCCAAGCGGCTCGATCGGCTGGAGCGCGTCCTTCAGACCGCCTATCCGGGCAAACAGGACCCCCAGGACATCCAGCAGCTCAAGGGGATGTGCCGTGAGTGGGAGGCGGAGTGTCTGTGGGGCTATCACGGGTGGAAGTGCGACCACGTCTTCCACCTCCGCCTGGGGTTCTACACGGGAGACGTGTTCCCCAAGACCCCGACCTGGGCCCAGGACGTCCTGCCCATCGTCCACCTCATGGAGCGGATCAGGCCGGACATCGTGACCGTGGCCTTCGACCCCGAGGCCAGCGGCCCGGACACCCACTACAAGGTCCTCCAGATCCTGGCCGAGGCCGTGCGGGAGTACCAGAGGCAGAGCGGACGCTACGACCTCCGCATCTGGGGCTATCGCAATGTCTGGCACCGGTTCGACCCCTCCGAGGCCGACATCCTGGTCCCCGTAAGCCTGAACATGTTCTCCGTGGCGCAGGACGCCTTTCAAAACGCCTTCCTCAGCCAGAGGGAGGCCTCGTTCCCGAGCCCCGAGTACGACGGCCCCTTCTCCAGGCTCGCCCAGCAGATCCAGGTCGAGCAGTACCAGCGGATCAAGTGCTGCCTGGGCAGGGACTGGTTCTATCACCACGACAGCCCCCTGATCCGGGCCACCCGCGGGTTTGTGTTCCTCAAGGAGATGGACTGCGAACAGTTCTATGAGTCGTGCCTGCGGTTGCGGGCCTCGACGGAAGGGAGCGTATGAGCCAGCCCAGCTTGCTGATCATGGCTGCGGGGATGGGCAGCCGGTACGGCGGTCTCAAGCAGATTCAGCCCGTGGGGCCGAACGGGGAGTGCATCATCGATTACTCCCTGCACGACGCCTTGGCTGCGGGCTTCCGCAGGTTCGTGTTTGTCATCCGGCGGTCGTTTGAGCAGGCCTTTCGGGAACGGATGGATGCCCGGTTCAGAGGGCTCGTCGAAATCGCTTATGCCTTCCAGGAGTTGGATGCGTGTCTGGGGGGCATGCCTGTCCCCACAGGCAGGGAGAAGCCCTGGGGCACGGCCCACGCCGTGTTGGTGGCGGAAGACCAGATCACGGGGCCCTTTGCCGCGATCAATGCAGACGACTACTACGGCCCGACCGCCTATCGGAAGATCCTCGAGGCCCTACTCGCCATGGACTCCAGCGACGGCAACGAGCAGGCCATGGTCGGCTACCTCCTGCGGAACACCCTCTCCGAGCACGGCGGGGTGTCCAGGGGAGTCTGCAGGTGCGATGACCGGGGTGATCTGATGGGCGTGACCGAGATGCACGGGATCCGGAGGCGGGGCGAAGACGCAGTGGCCGAGGGCCCGACAGGAGGGCCTCAGGCCCTGGCCGGCGACTCGATCGTGTCCATGAACTTCTGGGGGTTCCACCCCCGCATCTTCAAGGACCTCCGGCAGCAGTTCGGACAGTTCCTCAGGACCGACGCGGCCGATGTCCGCAAGGAGCTCTATCTGCCGGCCGTCGTGGACCGGCTGATCCACGAGGGCCGGATCCGGGTCCGGGTGCTCCAGACCCCGGATTCCTGGTTCGGTGTGACCTACAAGGAAGACCGCGACCAGGTGGCTGCCCGCATCCTGGAGCTGATCCGGAAAGGGGTCTACCCCAAGGACCTCCTGGGCACGCCCTGAGCCGCACAGGCCATGCAGGATCTCCGTTCCATCTCCAGCCGCTTCGCGATCCAAGGCCGTTTCGAGGACGCCCAGCCCCACGGCCACGGTCACATCCACGACACCTACCTGGTGACCTGCCGCGACGGTGAAAGGCCGATCCGGACCATCCTGCAGCGGATCAACCACGACGTGTTCACGGACCCGCCCCGGCTCATGGACAACCTCCTGCGCGTGACTGGGCACCTGCGCAGGAGGCTCCAGGCCGAGGGGGTATCGGACCTGCCGCGCCGAGTGCTGACCGTGGTCCAGACCCGAGACGGGGCCTGGTGCCACCGGGACCCGGATGGCCACCACTGGCGGGCCTTGGAGTTCATCCCGGACACGGTTACCGTGGAGACGCCGCAGTCGGTGGACCCGATCTACCAGGCAGCCCGGGCCTTCGGCCGGTTCGACGCCCTCCTGTCCGACCTGCCGGGTCCCCCGTTGCAGGAGACCATCCCCGGCTTTCACAATGGGGTTGGACGCTATCGCGCCTTGGAGGCGGCCGTGGGCAAGGACGCCTGCAATCGCGCTGCCCTGGCCTCCCGGGAGATCGCCTTTGTCCAGGGGCACGCGGACATCCTGGAGGCCCCGTCACGACTGGCCGGCCAGGGCCGGATCCCGATCCGGGTCACCCACAACGACACCAAGATCAACAACGTCCTGCTGGACCGGGCAACGGGCGAGGGGTTGTGCGTGATCGACCTGGACACCGTGATGCCGGGGCTGGCCCTGTATGACGTGGGCGATCTCATACGGACTGCATGCAGCACGGCCTCTGAGGACGAGCCGGATCTCGCCAAGGTCGAGCTCCGGCCGGACCGGTTCGAGGCCGTTGTCCGGGGCTTCCTGACCGGGGCAGGCACGTCCCTCCACCCCAGCGAGATCGAGCGCCTCGTTCTGGGGGGGCAGTTCATGACCCTGATCATAGGCGCGCGATTCCTCACGGATTTCCTGCAAGGAGACACCTACTTCAAGGTCCACAGGCCCAACCACAACCTGGACCGGTGCCGGGTCCAGTTCAGACTTGCGCAGACCCTGATCGAGCAGCAGGATCGACTCCAGCAGATCGTCCGACGTGAGGCGGGGTCGTAGCAAGATGGGGAAGGCCCAGGGGCCCGGCCCAGGAGAAACAAGGTCTTGGGTGAATAGGGTTGCACATCCACGGCCAAGGCCGGATAATGGCTGCGTCCTTCGTGGGTTTCTCTGGCACCTCTCAAGAGTTGCCCAGCCGCCGACCCCCGAGGGAGGACCTGGGGTCGATGCGCAAGGAGACAGACGTGGCAAGAACCAGCTACCAGTATGAGAAGCGCAGGAAAGAGTTGGCCAAGAAGAAGCGGAATGAGGAGAAGCGGGAGCGCAAGCTCGCAAAGAAGAATCCGCTGACTGCAGAGGGTCCGGATTCTGCGCCCGGCGAGGAAGAGAGCGCGCAACCCGACCCGGCCGGCCCCCTGCCCGCGCAAGCCGAGATTGTCGAGATCGCCCCCCGGGCGTCGCTGTGGACGGACCAGACGGACGAGGGTCCTTCCCCGGCATAGCACACCCCTGAGTTCAGGAGACCTAGGCGTATGGCCAAGTCGAGAGACACCAGGAAGGACACGAAGAAGAAGCCCCAGAGGACTGCCAAGGAGAAGAGACAGGCGAAGCGGGAGAAGAGGGGCGCATAGCCTTTCGAGTCACCCTCACCTGGGTCAGCGGCCTTGCAGGCCCTCCGCCGGACCAGGCCGTGTGGTCCGGCGAGCGGCAGAGGGTCACGACTGCGCCTGAGCCCTCGAGGAGGCGTGGGATCCATCCCCCTGCCAGAGGCGGCGAACGAGGAGGACCAGGATGGTCCCGCAGATGAGGAACACCGCGCCGCAGCACAGGGCATAGGTCTTCCTGCCGTACAGGATGTTGCCCACCAGGAACAAGGAGGACCAGATCGTTGCACACCCGGTGAACCAACCCAGCAGGGCCATGGGGATGTTCTCCTGTGCGCCGGCCTCGGCACCAGAGGCGTGCGACGGCCCCCGGAACCTCCTCCAGCCCGGGCCGAAGGGCCTGACCTTCCTGTAGAACGCCAGCAGCCTCTCCGGGTCCGTCTGCGGGCCGACGAAGGCCACCGTCATCCAACAGACCGTGGTGAACAGCACGGTGAGGATCAGCTTGACATGGGACGAGAAGGCCACGCCGCAGAACTTGGTCAGGACGAGGAACACGACGGAGATGGCGAACGAGCTGATCATGGCCGTCACCTCGCACCACGCGGTGATCCGCCACCAGAACCAGCGGAGGATGTACAGCAGGCCGGTGCCTGCGCCGACCTGGAGGATCAGGTCGAAGCTGTCCTTGGCCGAGGTCATCAGGTACATCATCCCCGCCGCGCACAGGAACAGGCCGATCGTGGCGATCCGCCCGGCCCACACGTAGTGGTGCTCCGTCCGGCCGGGCCGGAGGAACCGCCTGTAGAAGTCGTGCACCAGGTACGACGCCCCCCAGTTCAGGTGGGTCAGGATGGTGGAGGAGTTGGCGGCGATCAGCCCCCCTACCATCAGGCCCATCCAGCCCACAGGGAGCACCTTGAAGACCATGGCCGGGTAGGCGATGTCGTGGCCCAGCCACTTGGGGTCCAGGTTTGGGAATGCGGCCCGGATGTCCTGGAGCGAGGGGAACACGATCAGGGAGCACAGGCCGACCAGGATCCACGGCCACGGCCGGAGCACGTAATGCGCCACGTTGAAGAAGAGCACCCCGCCCAGGGAATCCCGCTCCGACCTGGAGGACAGCATCCGCTGGGCGATGTAGCTGCCGCCCCCGGGCTCTGCGCCCGGGTACCACACGGCCCACCACTGGACCGCGATCGGCATGAGGAAGATCGCCACGGCCAGGTCCTTCAGATCCGTGTTCGCGAAGTGGAAGGAGGGCAGAAGACGCAGGTAGTTGAAGCCCTCGATCGGCCGGTCCACAGGCCCTTGCATGGCCCCGACCGTCTCCACCAGGACGTGCAGGCCGCCGACGTGCCGGACGGCGAAGTAGGCCGCTGCGATCACCGAGGCCATCATGATGAAGAGTTGGATCATATCGACGATCAGGACGCCCCAGAGCCCCGAATGGGCGGCAAAGACGACGTTCAGGAGGCCGACGAAGACCAGGGTCTGCCAGTCCCGCAGGCCGAAGAGGACGCTGGCGATCTTCACTGCAGCCATGTTGACGGTGGCCATGATGATGCAGTTGAAGAAGAGGCCCAGATACACGGCCCGGAACCCGCGGACCACGGAGGCGGCCCTGCCGGAGTAGCGGAGCTCGTAGTACTCCAGGTCCGTCATCACGCCCGAGCGCCGCCACAGGCGTGCGAAGAAGAAGACCGTGGCCACACCCGTGAGCACGAAGGCCCACCAGCACCAGTTCCCTGCCACGCCTTGACGGCGGACGATGTCGGTGACGAGATTCGGGGTGTCGCTGCTGAAGGTCGTGGCGACCATCGAGAAACCGGCCAGCCACCACGGCACGGACCGGCTGGACGCGAAGAAGGCCGCGGTGTCCTTGCCGGACCGCCGGCCGATGAGGAATCCGGGGACGAAGCAGATGACGATCGAGGCGAGGACGATACCCCAGTCCAGTGCCGTCAGGTGCATACGCGGTCTCCTAACCTAGCCCCAGCATCCCCCCATCCCGCACCGATCGCCCAAGCGACCGCACGCCCGGAACGGCGCCAGGATACGCCCGACACTCCCCTGGGTCAAGATCCACGGATGCGCAGGGGGACACGATGTGCATGGGGGCGAAGGACCCGCGTGCAGGCC